>NZ_JAUFQI010000001.1:1425000-1725000 GCF_030409715.1 Reinekea marina | reverse complement strand
TAAACACGGTTACGGTGAGCGGCTTAGACAGCTATCACAAAACTCAAATTATTGAGCGATTACCTTATGCAAAGAAAGAAAATTACCGAGACTAAATGCTGAAAAAAATTTTAACGGTCTATTTCATTCTATGAAGCTACTTTTCTAACACAGCTATTACTTGCTGCTCTGTGTGGCGGGAAACTTGTTTAACCTCAATAAACCCTAATCGATTCAGTAACTTTCGAGAGGAAATAATCGCTAGTTGAGTTTCTGCTACTATTCGATCTGATATAAGGCTTTTCACTTTTGTAAGTGATTCATTAGCAATGCCCTTACCATAGGCGTTTGGTAAGAATTGGAAGGATACTTCAGTGCCGGGTTCTTCAATGTGAGAGGAAAGAGTAATCAACCCACAAAAATCGCCCTCTACTTCAACTACAAAGTCTGTATCCCGCTTAGAAACAATGTAATTTTCGGCTCTAAGTTCAGCGTCTTCCCTTCTCAACACACCTCCTAAGTATTTTCGAACGCGTGCATTAGTAAACAGTTCAACCAATGGGTCGAAGTCAGAAGGTTTTGCTTTTCTTAACTTTACTGAGTACATAGAGTACTGGTCTTAACTTTCAACAAGGGCCAATTAGTTAGCCATTTTTTTGAAGTAACTCTTTTATTAAACACATCCAAAGATCGAGCAGGGTTATATTCAATTTCCCCATTAAACAACAGCGAAAGGTTAAAGCTACTTATAATTTCCAGGTCGTTTAATGGATTAAGGTAAGCGCCCACTGCCGTCTGCTTTTCAGGCCAAAAATTCATGGCGTTCAAGCAATGTTTATAAGGTGCATCTCCATTTCTTATATGCATTCTGGCTTGATTCTTTACCGACCAAGGAAAATCAGGCTCAAGCTCGAATAGTTGATGCTCCAACATTAAGTCTTTTTCTTCTGAAATATCCGATTCACAAAAATAAATAACGTCGATATCATTTAACGGTGTCTCGATTCCATATAGAAAATCCCAAACAGCATTCCTTACAAAGCCTGCTGCGACTATACCATCAGGTAACCCTATAGACTGAACCGCATTGAGCACCTTCATTCTTTGATTATCTGAGGTGATAATTTCTTTTATCTTTTGCTTGTAATTCATTTGTTCTTTATTACTTCAATTCAATGGTTACATTTAAAATACTAATGAGCACTCAAAGTTTCTTTAAAAAACAAACAACTCGTTCTACTTCCTTAAACCCTAATTCTTTATGCAGTGCAATACTTTTTTCATTAGAAAATTCAGTATCGCTTGCTAACTCGTGATAACCTGACTTTATAGCCCATTGCTCGGCCGCTTCCATCAACGCTTTTCCAATTCCTGTTCCTTGAAAATCAGGTTTCACGTACCACCCTTCTACAAAAGGGACTCTAGGTTCGGAGCTCCCTTCGGCATAATTTCTAACATTCAATTCTATAAACCCAACAATTTCACCATTATTGAAGCTCAAATAGGCGTGATTAATTTGGGTTGATTTACCTTGAAAGTATTGTGTTAAATCTCTCTTATGTTGATCTACCGAGCTAGGCCAAAGCTCATTTCTTAGCTCTGCCCATTCACCAATATCTATTCGGTTTACTACTCTTATGTCCATTGTTTACACTCACTTTATCAAGTTTTAGCTACTTATAAACAAGAGGGTTAAACTTCTCCATAAATATTTCTGGCTTTAATAAAGGTTTAAAGCCAGCTTTTTCATACAATGCATGTTTGTCGGATGTGGCAAGCATGATGCGTCTCAGCCCTTGTAGCTCAGGGTGGTTATTAACTTCTGCTAACATCATTTGGCAGTACCCTTTACCTTGGTGCTCTGGGACTACAAATACATCAACTAAATTACCAAAGGTCGCAAAATCGGTTACCATTCGGCAGAATCCAACTTGGGTACCGTTCAGAAAAACACCAAAACACAGGCTATTCGCAATGGCTTTTTCAACGATCGTTCGCGGGATACCCGTACACCATCGAGCTTGAGTGGATAAAAAACTGTGAATTAGATCGATATCCATATCCGATGGATCAGTAGATATACGAATATATTTCACCCTACTTCCTTTTAAACAGGTTGACCTTGTTGACGAATCCGTTCATTTAACCAATCGAGAATTACAGGGAAATGATCGACCCAGGCATCATCATGTTGCAGCATCGAAAGGCTATTGTAGTTGCGTAAATTACCGTCGCCTTTGGCTAAAATGAGCATTCGCGCGTTATGAGTGCCCAACTCTCGCATAAACTCACGTACATCAGCGGTGTTAGACCAATAACCTTGGCTGCGTGAGGCTAAATACAAGCTGGGAGGTAAAGTGAGCGCCCTGATTTTGGCGGCATAATTAAATTGATCGACTTCGTCGACCCAATCGCCTTCTGACCAATTTAGAAAGGTCCGATACCAGCTTAAAGCCTCTGGTTGATTCGCTTGCGATGTCCAATGTAAGGGTACGTCACCTCGTACCGCCCCAACTCCATTCATTAACTTTCGCCACAATGCTTTAGACAGCAATCGATGGCTAGCCCCCGAAATGGTTGTACTTCGTCGCGCATTAAAGTGAACGAACCCTTCCGTCAATTTCTGGATGAGTGGGTGCTTAGCAAAGGCGGATAGCAGCAACACAGAACCAAAGCCTTGCCCCACCACATACAATGGACGGCCGTTGAGTGTTTTTTCTATTTGAGAAAATATACGCACTAAGTCTTCTTCGACGATATCGTGCACACTGTGCTCTAGGTGACGACTAATATGCGGCCAACTTTGACCATGGCCAATTAAATCGGGTACATAACAGGTGAAGCCTAATTCACTTAAATAATTCGCTAAACCATGCCCTTCACCAATAAATACATCGCCTGAGCTTCCAAGGCCATGCAACATTAGCACTACGGCGCGCGAACTTTCTTGTTGCTCTATACACCTTAAGAACAATTGCCCACCATGTACAGTGGGTATTTTTAGACGTTCTTCGCGAATCGTCGGGGTCATGAGTCCTTCACCTTTTGCCATTGTTTTTCTAGCCGTTTTGCCGAAATCGGAAAGCGAGTGCCTAACTTTTGTGCAAACAATGACACTCTATACTCTTCAATCATCCATCGATAGTCCATTAGCTCCGGAGAATACTGTTGCATTTTCATACTAGTGGCTTGCTTTACTTTGAAACGTTGCCAGATTTCTTGTAATTCGTCTACCACCATATTTTCCGAGGCAGGAATCCCCGACGTTCGATTTAAACGGGCTTCCGCACCATTAAGGTAACGCAGTAGTTCGTTAAATACTGAGCCTTCTGTCGCACTGATGTAACCAGGGTAGATTAAATTATCGAGTTGGCTGGCGACATCCGCAAAAATAAAGGCTGTGGTAAAGCTCATTTTACCTTTCAATTGCTTTCTGATGCGGTGATGCACGAGTAACTGCTCATGTACTTGCAAGGCCAACGTTTCACCACGCTCCACCAAATCCCCACGCCGGCTTTCTATCCATGCTTCAAACTCAAGCTTTGATCTCGGTATATTTGTAGAGGCGTCTAACGTTTTTTGCACAGTACCCATTAATATATCTTGCTTTAACGCGTCGGCTTTTCCGTAAGGTGCAAACAATAATGCGGATTCTTTAAACTTAGGTAAATTTTTCGCTAAAAAGTTCAACGGCTGCTGGTAAGCAAACTGCGCTAAGCGCCACACTCCTTTTTGATGCTCATGAGCGGCCCAATCTTGGCTGGTAAACCGCTCTCTACTGACAGAAGAGACTTTATCAACTAAAGCCGGGTACATTTGAATTTTAATGCCCGCTTGCATATGGTGCTCAAACTCGGGCAGCTCTCCAAAAGACCATTCGGTATCGCTCTTAATGGTCGCCTGTTCTTTTTTAGGTGTCGATGTTTGTGACTGAGCGGCATCATTGGCGGGCTTCAGGAGTTCATCAACATTACGCCCGGCTGCAACGACTTTACCTTGATCATTGACAACTTCATACCGAAACCTTAAATGATCGGTTATCCGCTCTTCCGGCCACTGATCTTCAGGAACCCGAATCCCTGTCATTCTAAAAAGTCGCTCAGTAATCACTTTGTGTATTGGTTCATCACTGGGCTCAATTGATTGCATTAAGGCATCTACATAGTTAGGCACGGGTACAAAGTTACGTCGATAAGATTTTGGCAGGCCTTTTAACAGCGCTGTAATTTTTTCACGTAGCAGTCCAGGAACCAACCAACTTAATTGTGCTTTGGAAAGTTGCGCTACCGCAGCTGCCGGTACTTTTAAAGTCACGCCATCTTTTTCATGCCCGGGTTCAAAGCGATAATTTAATGGCAGAACCATGCCATTCATATTCAAGGTGTCGGGAAACGCCTGATCACTAACATTAGAAGCATTGTCTGAAACCAGTAAGGTTGGATCAAAGTTGAGTGCATCTTTAGGCTGTTTTTTAAGCCAAGCATGAAACCCAGAGTTGTTCACGATATCGTGTGGTAGTTTTTCATCATAGAATTGATACAACGTATCTTCATCGACTAGAATATCTTTTCGGCGCGCCTTGTCTTCTAAATCTAAAACATCTTCGAGTAAGCGCTGATTGTACTTAAAAAAGGGTGCTTTTGTGGTGAGCTCACCTTCAACCAAGGCGCTGCGAATAAATATTTCGCGCGATAAATCAGGATCTATTCGCCCATAATGTACTGAGCGTGATGCAACAATGGGTAAACCGTAAAGTAAAACAGTTTCTTTTGCAGTTACCTGCCCTTGCTTTTTCTCATAATGCGGCTCAGAGTAATTACGTTTGACCAAATGAGAAGCCAGCGGTTCTACCCAACTTGGCTCTATTTTCGCTACTGTGCGCGCAAAAACCTGTGTGGTTTCTACCAGCTCGGCGGTTACAAACCACTTTGGACCTCTACGACGATGCACTGATGATGGGTGTATCACACAATGTCGGCCTCGCGCGGCGGTGTAAGTTTTTTCTTCTTTATACGTTGCAATTTGGCTCAATAGACCTGCCAGTAGACCTTTATGAATGGCCTCATAACCCGCGGGCTGCGCATTTAATTTAAAGCCTAACTCTTTGCACATTAAAAACAATTGCCGGTGAATATCGCGCCACTCACGCATACGCAAATAATTTAGAAACTGTGTTTTACAGTATTTTCTAAGCTGGTTTTGCGACAACGATTGGCGCTGCTCTTCATAACGATTCCACAAATTTACAAAGGCAATGAAATCCGAGTCGGGGTCTTTATCTTGTGCATGCTTTTCGGTTGCCGCTTGCTGTTTATCTTGCGGGCGCTCACGAGGATCGGGCACCGACAGTGCGCTGGCAATTATCAATACTTCGTTTAAGGAGCCTTGTTGGTTAGCCGCTATCACCATACGACCAATACGAGGGTCAACGGGTAACCTGGCTAAGTCTTTACCTATTGAGGTTAACTTACCATTTTTTTGAACCGCGGCTAATTCGTTAAGTAAGGTATAACCATCGCGAATCATCCGAGCATCGGGTGGCTCAACAAATGGAAAATCTTCCACTTGCCCTAAGCGCATATTTAGCATTTGCAAAATAACGGATGCCAAATTGGTTCGCAGAATCTCAGGATCTGTAAATTCTGGGCGCGTTTGAAAATCTTCTTCGCTGTATAGACGTATACACAAACCCGGTGCAACTCGACCACAGCGTCCAGCACGTTGGTTTGCTGACGCTTGTGATACCCCTTCAATCGGCAAACGTTGAATTTTTGAACGATAACTGTATCGGCTCATGCGAGCTAACCCAGTGTCTATAACATAGTGAATACCCGGAACCGTCAACGAGGTTTCTGCTACGTTAGTTGACAACACGATTCGTCGGCCACTGTGCTTAGAAAAAATACGCAATTGCTCACTAGCGCTCAACCGCGCATACAAAGGTAACAACTCGGTATTGAATAAATTGCCTTGTTTAAGCGTATTAAAAGCCTCTCGAATTTCGCGCTCGCCTGGCAAAAACACCAAGATATCCCCGCCTTTCGAGGCGGTCTCTCCGCTTTTTTCCAGCTGCTCAATCTCCTCAACAGCCTCAAGAATAGCGCTCGGCAAGTCGGCCGAGTAATCCGACTCTTCTGTGCTCATAGGCCGATACAGTACATCGACAGGAAAAGATCGACCACTGACTTCAATAACTGGAGCGTTGTTAAAATGCTTAGAAAACCGCTCTACATCGATAGTAGCCGATGTGATGATCACTTTTAGATCTTTTCGCTTAACCAGCAGGCGCTTTAAGTAGCCTAAAAGAAAATCGATATTTAAACTGCGTTCATGTGCTTCATCGATAATGATCGTATCGTACTTATTCAAATAAGGATCATGCTGTATTTCACTGAGCAATATCCCGTCAGTCATTAGCTTGATGGCCGTTTGCGCGCTCGATTCGTCGGTAAATCGCACTTGATAGCCGACAGTTTCACCTAACTTTACCTTGAGCTCTTCTGCGATGCGTGTAGCAACCGACCGAGCAGCCAAACGCCGAGGTTGGGTATGGCCGATTAATCCTGCAATGCCTCTGCCTTCAAGCAAACACAACTTTGGTATTTGCGTTGTTTTACCTGAGCCGGTTTCACCTGCAATGACCACTACTTGGTGATCGCGTATAGCCGCCCGAATTTGTTCGGCATGTTCGCTAACCGGCAAGCTTTCTTCTAAATTCACCTCAGGAAGGTTTTCTGACCGTTTATTAAATGCTTCGGAAGAAGATCGGAATAATGTATCTAAGCGTTGATGAGCGGAGTCCGTTGGTTTGTGTTGCTTTTCTAGCGACCCAATTTTTTGGCACTGCAATTTTAAGGCGTGACGGTCTTTCACCATACACTTAGAAAAGGAGGCTCGAACTTGATCGACTGTAACAAGCTTGTTTGTTGCTAAATCTGACATGATGACCCGAAAACTATGACAATCGGGCAATTATAGGGTATGCAAAGGTAGGATGGAACGCCACCAAAGTGTAGTCACCTTGAGTGGCGTATTATCATTGTAAAGTTCTGTATTACTCAGTTGGTCTTAGTTCGCGACGCAACACTTTACCGACGTTTGTTTTAGGCAGCTCGTCTCTAAACTCAAATAGTTTAGGTACTTTATACCCTGTTAGATTTTCGCGGCAATGGGCGATCAAAGATTCTTCAGTCACGCTATTTTGCGCCACAACAAACACTTTAATGGCTTCACCTGTTTTCTCATTAGGTACTCCGATCGCAGCGCATTCAACTACGTCCGGGTGGCTCGCTAGAACGTCTTCAATTTCATTTGGATATACGTTAAATCCAGAAACCACAATCATATCTTTCTTACGATCGACAATGCGTAAGTAACCGTCTTCTTGCAAAATTGCGATATCACCGGTTTTGAGGAACCCATCGGAATCAATTGTGCTTTCTGTATCGGCAGGACGATTCCAATAGCCTTTCATAACTTGCGGCCCACGAACACAAAGCTCACCGCGCTCACCGAATGGCTGTATTTCGCCATCTTCACCCACAATTCGAACTTCGGTGCTCGGTGCAGGAATACCAATGGTGCCAATTTGCTGAAATGTAGGCGGGTTAAAGCTAATCACTGGTGACGATTCGGTCATGCCGTAACCCTCATAAATAGGGCAACCCGTCGTGTTTTCCCATTGATCAGCCGCGGCGTGTGTTAACGCCATACCACCAGAAATGGTAAACTTTAACTTGCTGAAGTCGAGCTTTTGGAACCCTTCATTATTGCAAAGCGCTACGAATAGTGTGTTTAAACCAACAAAACCTGTAAATTCATTGCTAGCAAGTTCTTTCACAAACGCAGGGATATCACGCGGATTCGGAATAAGTACACTGTGATTACCCGTATACATTAATACCATGCCATGTACGGTAAATGCATAGATGTGATACAGCGGTAATGGCGTAATAAAGGTCTCTTCACCATCGTTAAGGCTGATCTGGAAGAACTCATAAGACTGCAACATATTGGCAATTAGGTTGCGGTTTGTCAGCATGGCGCCTTTTGCGACACCTGTAGTACCACCGGTATATTGAAAAATAATCGGGTCATCGTGACCTGTTTTCACGGGCCGATAAGAAAACTTCTTACCTTCATTTAGCGCATCTCTAAACGACACAGTCGAACTGGCATCATAGGCAGGAACCATTTTCTTAACACGCTTTACTACGGTATTGACCAGTGCTCGTTTAATGGGCGGATGCATGTCTGCAATTTCAGTGACAATGACGCGCTCTATTGGAGTTTTAGATTGTAAACGTAACACCTGTGCCGCCATACCAGCGTAAACAACAATCGCTTTTGCGCCAGAATCGTTCATTTGGTGTTCTAGCTCGCGATCGGTATAGAGTGGGTTCGTATTAACAACCACTAGACCGGCACGCATGGCGCCCCAAATTGCAATTGGAAACTGAAGAATATTAGGCATTTGCAGCGCAATACGGTCACCGGGTTCTAAATCAGTACTGTTTTGCAAATAGGCCGCAAATTGCGCAGAAAGAACATCGAGTTCACCATAAGTTAGTGTTTTGCCCATGCAGGTAAATGCGGGCTTATGGCCCCATGTTTTAACCTTTTCATTAAATAGATCAACAACAGTTTCATAGGCATCCGGGTTCACTTCGGCTTTCATGTTCCCAGGATAATTCGTGTGACGATAAATCTCGCTCATGGTGTCTCCAATTTATGTTCTTATTATTAATTTATTAAGAATAATTGAAATTGTGCGCTGTTGAATCGCAATGTTCAATAGTCTGTGAGGTATATTCACAATTGTACGGATCTATTACCTGAACCATAGTCAGTTTCGCTCATAATCTGTTTATAAATCAGCCGTTTTTTTGTGTATCACGGGTTCTGAGTATCCCTGCCATACACTCTCACCTTCTTTGAATACGCGTAATTCGCCGGGTTTCATTTCGTGCCAATGTTCATTATTCGTTAAAGGCGTGGTTGCAATTACGGTGACGACATCGTTTTCTGTCGTGACTGATGAGAAATCCACTTTAATATCATCATCACACAATTTAGCTTCACCAAAAGGAGATCTTCGTGTTATCCAGCTGAGTCGATTTGAACAAAACACAAATAAATAGTTGCCATCGGAGAGTAAAATATTACTCACACCTAGTTGGTTAGCCTGGCTGCACACACTGAGCATTAACGAACAGACTTCATCCAGTGTAGCATCGGGGTGGCTTTTTGCTTTGAGTGTACTTAATAACCAACAAAATAGTTTTTCACTGTCGGTTTGGCCAATGGGAGTAAATTCGGAAGGTTGTGGAATGTGCTCAATAGGCATTTGGCCATTGTGAGCATATGTCCAAGGCTTACCCCACAATTCACGCTGAAAGGGGTGGGTATTTTGAAGGCTCACCTGTCCGACATTCGCTTGCCGAATGTGGCTGATTACAACCTTACTTTTTATTGGGTATGTCGTTAGAAATTGAGCAATTTTAGACTCAGCCGAAGCGAGATAATCTTTGAATTCTCGCACACCATTGTGTTCGTAAAAACAAATGCCAAACCCATCAGAGTGCGGTCCTGTTTGCCCGCCCCGGCGTATTAGACCACTGAAACTAAATACAATATCCGTTGGTACATTAGCGCTCATCGCCAGTAACTCACACATGATGTGGCCTTTGTTTACTTTAAAAAGGCATAAACTACCTTTTTTAAACGTTTGATTCTACTGCTCGCGCGCTTAATTTTTAGTGTCATCATCATTGGAATCTGCAAATGGGTCATCACCATCTAAGGCTAAATCAAGGTCGGCAAGATCATCGTCTAAAGAACCAATATCAAACAAATCATCATCTTCTTCACCTTCGACAACGGTATCTGAGTCAGCTTGTGATTGTAAATCGGCAATATCATCTAACATGTCTTCCATATCTGCAGTAGGCGCTTCAGTGGCTTCAGGTGTTGGCAATTCAGGTTCACTATCGACAATATCATCCATAACCGGTGCATCAGCGAAATCATCTTCCGCATCGGGCACACTTAAATCTAAGTCGGCATCAACGGACGCAACATCAAGTGAATCCAAATCGGCAAAATCTTCCTCACCCATCAAAAGTTCATCATCTTCATCTGAAGAAGACGATTTTGATTCTAATTTTCGATACACAAAGTAAGCGCCAACCAGCACGATAATCCCAGGTATAGATAGGAGCATGTAGGTCATTATCCCCAACCCTGAAGATTCTTCGGTGGGCTCTACTTCTTCAACCCATTCAGCATCTGGGTTAACAGTTACAGTTTCAGCGGCCATCTCTTCTATAGGTTCCGGCGCTATTTCTTCGGTGTTCTCTGCCATCATTTCGCTTTGTTGCGCTACCCACTCAGGTGTCATTAAAAAATCACCCATGGCAGATGGCGGAACCGTTAACGTTACTGCCTGAGGGTTTATCATGATGACCGAGCCATCCGATTCAATATCACCTGTGACCGTTGCGGTGTATTCTCCTGGAGTGGCATCAAACGGAAGTTTCCAAACCAAGTAACCTCCATCGACTTCAATAAAATCTCCTGCCAAGGAATTATTATTGCTCACGGCCCGAGCCGTAGCGCTGATTGCACTGAATTGGCTTAATCGTTGATTCGGGTATATCCGCCACTCATAGTGATCTTTGGTGATCAATACTTCAGATGTATAGGGCTCAACATAGCGCAACTGTCGGTAAATTAGCCGCTTAAACGTACCTCCATCTAGCATGACTTCGACTTCAAGCGGTCGTTGATCTTGGCGGGGAAGCAATCGGGCACTTATGACGCCTTGATCTAATTGAGATCCGACTACTTGTTGATTGGCACGCACTTCGACATTCATCAAATTTGGGTCAATTGCCGATAAACGCTGACCACTGGGGTCTACTATTTCAGCTTCAAGCGAAACAACGGTGCCCTTCGCCACGGCTGAAGCCGTTGGGTTTATCCATCGAATATTTATATCAGAGAGTACGCTGATTTGAGAGTTATCACTGATATCACCTTGAACCTGCCAGCGACCTGACGCAGGGGATTCTATGGTAACTTGAGAATACCCAGCTCCGACTCGCCAGCGCTGATCCATCGGTGAAACTGCAGACGTAATATCGCCCATTGGAGAGATTAAACTGACGGCTCCTGCGTCATGGCGCATCAACACCGTCACTTCAGAAATACCTGAGTCTACGGTAAACCCTTTATTTTCCATCGGAATTTGAGTTTTCGGCGCAATATCCGACATAACACTCATGAGCGAAGTGGTCAGTGCTTGCCCGCTATTGAGTACGTGGTGTTGACCACCTGATTGGTCGGATAACTGCTTTAAAAGAGATCGGTCGGCTTGGTTAGATATTGCCACGGTATGAATAACCGCATTCGCCTCTATAAATTTAGGCACCACCCATTCTATTAGGCGGGTACGTTCAACTCGATTCACTTCTTGGTTAGGCGCAATATCAACTTTACCATCGGTAATCAGAACAAAGTGTACCGGACCTTGATACGTAGAATAATTAAAATCGTATGAAGATTTTTCAAGCGCGCCGCCCATGTTTGTTCGGATAGCTGGCGCATTTAAACGCTTTACCGCTGCCATTGCCTCACGCCGCCACTGCGCATCAACCGATTCATGGGGCACCAACATATTGACGTATTCACCAAATGTCCAAACACCAGCCTTTTCGCCATTCGGTAATTGCTCGATCATTTGACTAATCGCATCTAAGCGAAAATTCTCAGGGTCATTTTGAGCCATGCTTTTTGAAACATCGAGCAAAATTCGGACATCTGCAAACGCCCTAGCCGGCAGCATGGCCGCCAAAATAGACAGGCAAATACTGAAAACAATAACCCACCGTGAAACATAAAATCGAAGCAACATGAATAACCCTTCATTGGTTCGCGTAAATTTAGAATAGCACTACTCCCTTGTAGCGGCGAGGGAGTAAAAAACTGAAGGCTTTTTCAGGGTATCACCAGCAGGTAGAACCACCTCCCCGTTAACATCGGTATAAGTACTCTAAAAGCTAAGAAGAGGCGTAAACTGTGTCTAGCGAAAAATCTAACTGTGGTAATCTAACCACTCTTCTACGGCCTGCTTAAAATCGGGCAAGCCACAAATAGCGCTAGAAGAACTGTCTGAGAGGTGAGTTTCTTCGGGAAGGTCTTCTTCATCGTCACCGTAAATCGACTTTACTTCAACATCATCGCTACTGAGATAGAGAGTGAGCTCTGTGCCAAAAAGCGTTTTTTCAGCTAAGCGAGCTTGTTCAATCTGTTCGATGACTTCAAGTAATACGTTTATTTTGGCTAGGTTTGAACCCAACTCATCGGTTAGCCAACGACCAATGGCCTCGTGCCCCATCGAGAACTCAGCCACCGGCAAACCCTGTTCGTTGTAACGAAATTCAAAATCCATGCATAACGCCTAGTGGTGGTGACCACCCTTGCCGTGTACGTGGCCATGGGCTACCTCTTCAGGCTCAGCGGCGCGTACATTTAGAATTTCTATAGAGAAATCGAGTGTTTTACCTGCAAGCGGATGATTTAAATCACAATCGGCGTTGAATTTACCAACTTTAACAAGAGTAACCTGCTTTCGGCCTTGATTAGATTCAACAATCGCAGTCATTCCGGCCTTCCATTTTTTAGCGCCCTGCAAGTGCTTTAACGGAATGCGCTGAATAGCGTTTTCTTTAATTTCGCCGTAAGCTTTTTCAGGGCTTAAAGTGACTTCAATTTTATCGCCAGCCGCTTTGCCTTCTAGGGCCGCTTCTACACCTTCGAGCATGCCACTGTGACCATGCAAGTAGACCAGAGGGTCGGTGTCAAAACTACTTTCAATTTGTTTGCCTGCTTCACTTAAGGTGTAATGCATTTCAACAACGGTATCTTTACTAATATTCATGTTTTATCCTTCAAGCTTGGCTAGGAATTGGTGGGATGGGCGGCACAACATCGGCATTTTGGGCGCGATGGCGTAAACAATGATCCATGAGCACTAACGCCAACATGGCCTCAGCAATAGGCACTGCACGAATACCTACGCAAGGGTCGTGGCGTCCTTTGGTTACAACGTCCATAGCTTCCCCTTTACGGTTTATGCTTTTACCTGGTGTGGTAATAGAAGACGTTGGCTTTAATGCCATGCTAACTAAGATATCTTGGCCAGTACTGATACCGCCGACGATGCCACCGGCATGGTTTGATAAAAACCCTTCTGGCGACATTTCATCACGGTGTTCGGTCCCGAGTTGGTTAACAACACCAAAGCCATCGCCAATTTCTACGCCTTTTACGGCATTAATGCTCATCATGGCGTGGGCTATTTCGGCATCGAGTCGATCAAAAATAGGTTCACCCCAACCCGGCGGCAAGCCAGTTGCCACGACAGAAACTTTTGCGCCAATAGAGTCTTCTTTTTTACGCAATGCGGTCATATAGGCATCGAGCTCATCCAATTTTTCAGCATCACCACAAAAAAACGGATTAGTTTCGACCAAATCCCAATCGTTTAGCGCCATTTCAATTGGGCCCAGCTGGCTTAAAAAGCCTTTAATCTCTACGCCAAATTGTTGCTTGAGGTATTTTTTGGCAATGGCTCCCGCTGCGACGCGCATGGCTGTTTCACGAGCCGAACTGCGACCACCTCCTCGGTAATCACGAAATCCAAACTTTTGATCGTAGGCGTAGTCGGCATGTGCCGGCCGGTAAGTATCAGCAATGTTTGAATAATCTTTACTGCGCTGATCGGTGTTTTCGATCAATAAGCCAATCGGCGTCCCGGTCGTTTTGCCTTCAAAAATACCCGATAGTATTTTTACTTCGTCGGCTTCGCGTCGCTGCGTCGTGTGTTTGCTGGTGCCGGGTTTTCGGCGATCTAAATCAAGCTGTAAATCAGCTTCATTGATATCTATTCCTGGAGGGCATCCATCTACAATAGCACCCAATGCTTTACCATGGCTTTCACCAAAGGTGGTCACGGTAAAGAGCCGTCCAAAACTGTTCCCTGACATAATTATTAACTCTTTTTAATTCTGTAATTTAGATAGTTCGCGCGCACTGACAATAAACACACCGTGCCCGCCCTGCTCAAATTCCGGCCAAATCAACTCTACTTGAGGGTATGCTTCGGCCATGGCTGCGGCACTATTGCCCACCTCACACACCAACCAACCGTTTTCAGACAAGTAACTTGGCGCCTGAAGCATCATTTTGTGTACAAGATCGAGACCATCAAAACCTGCCGCTAAACCCAAACGAGGCTCATGATGAAACTCTTCTGGCATATCATCGATATCTTCTTGATCTACATAAGGCGGGTTTGAAACGATCAGGTCGTATTGATTCGTTGGCTCAATTCCAGAGAATAAATCGCCCTGATACACCTGTATTTGCATACCCAACTCTTTATCGGCAATGTTTTCAGTAGCAATGCTTAGGGCTTCGTAGCTCAAGTCGGAAATATCGATTGGCGTATTTGGAAATACCCGTGCCATGGCTATTCCAATGCAGCCCGACCCTGTACACAAGTCGAGCGCCCGACCTGGTTCTTCAGTTATCCAAGGTTCAAATCCTGCCCCTATGAGTTCTGCTATCGGTGAGCGCGGAATGAGTACATTTGGCGTTACTTTGTATGGCTCTCCCATAAACCAAGCTTCTTCCAACAAGTAAGCGGTCGGAATTTTTTCAATGCATCTAGATTGTATTGCTTGGTACAAGGAATCAATTTCGCTGCCAAGTAAGTGAGACGGCAAAACACTATCAGGAATATCCCAGTCTAGTTTTAGGCTGCGCAAAACCAGAAATCGAGCTTCATCCCAGGGGTTTGCAAACCCATGGCCATAAAAACAGCCTTGCAGCTCCATTTGGCTGGCACAAAACCGTATCCAGTCGCCTACGGTTTTTAACGGTGTCGTTTGATCAATATGTGGGAAAGTAATCGAAGCGCTTTGCATAAAACTCTAATTAAAATGGACAATTAGGCAATTATAGCGAGCATTAGCAATACTAAACAGCTTAAAAAGTGAAAGATTGTATTTGAAGCCAATTGAAATTGCTTTGAACGCTCCCTTTTTAGGTTCGTTCAAAGCTTTCTCATAATCCAGGCCGCAATTTTTTCAGGCGCTTCCATATGCTCATGGTGTGAGCCTTCATGTTTTTCAATGTCTAACTTAGGTACCGCCTGTTCCCTATTTTCAAAGTCTCCGGCGTATCCAGGCCAGTGTTGGGCACCGGTGAGATACACGTACAATGGGCATTGAATCTGGCTTAACCAATGGTAAACCTCTTCTTCATTTAAACGCCACAAACTTTCCTGTCGCAGCTGCCGATCGTAACGGTGGTACCAGCCGTCTGCTGATAAACCCACCGCTCGCTTAGCCATGGTTCGAGCGGCACGCTCGGAAAGAGGAAACATCCCTTTTAATCGAGATTTCCAAATAGCGTCGTAGGTTTTATAGGTTCGCACAGGTATTGATTTATTTCGGTTGGCAAAAACCCGCTTAAAACGTTCGAAATTTTCAGCCGGTTTACTGGAAAGCGGACCGAGCGAGTCGATACTAAAAACCGCTTTTATACGATCATCCACCGCCGCTAATAGACTCGCCATGATGCCACCTAGGGAATGACCAATGATAATCACCTCTTCCCAAGCCAGCTCATCTATTACATCCCCTAAAGCAATGACATTAGCCGGCAGAAAAGTGCCATCATTGTAGGGCAATGCTGCCGATAACCCATGTCCAGGCATATCTATCGCCCAAATTTCTAGATCAGGACAATGTTCGCTGAGCAACGCAAATGACATGGCATTATCAAGTAACCCATGAAAGGCTAACACTTTACGCCCCTGCCCAAACTTTACGCCCTGAACTCGACCGTTCAACAACGAAAAGGTATTCATTGCACACCCATCTTAACGAGCATTTGGTGAATGTTATTGGCGGTATCAATTGGATACTCTAAGGGGAACATATGCGTCCCCTCTACTTTTTGACCCTGTAGGCCTACTTTTTTGATCATTCTTTGATACTGGTTGTCGGTGACAGTATTCGTAGAATTACCTACCAGCACACCGGTAGGTACTTTAATTTGCTTTCGACTGGCAGCTAAATTGTGTGGCACCGTGCGATAAATAGCCAGTTCAATGTCTAACTCGTAGCCCAATTCCAGTTCGCCTTTGTCCGTCTCACGCAAGGCCGAACTGATGTAATCTTCTAAACATTGGGGGTGAAAATTCGCAAACATTTTGCGTGATTTAAAATAATCTAATGCACTGTTTCTATCTGGCCAATGAGTACGACGGTTTTTAGTTCGCCCTGCCGGCGTAATTCTATCCATTTGACCAATCTTTTTTGCAGCACGCACCATAATGGATTCAAAACGGCTTAATGAGGGTACATCGAGCATCACAACCGCTTTAAATAAGTCGGGGCGCTCGATAGACGCCATCAGGTTTAATGCGCCTCCCAAAGAATGCCCGACACCAATGATGGGCTCGCTGGCTTGACGCTCAATGCTGTGTATCAATTGCTCTTTTAATTTTGGCCAATTGTCCGTAACGGGGTAATCATCGTGATGGCTAAACAACGGCAATTGGCATAATCGGTAGTGATCGCTCAATTGATCGAACATAGTTTGGTAGCTGGCAGAAGGAATGCCATTGGCGTGGGCAAAATGGATTAATGACTTCATATAAATTCGTATTAAAAAGTAATTAACCCTACTCTATAGAATGCCCCGCCGAAATTCAAACAACCGTTTGAAAATAAGCACTACTCTTAAGGAGTGCTTATTTTTAGCGCGTTATTTAGACAATAATTTATCAAAGTCCGATTTATCATGGCGCTCAGGCAATTGATCTGAAGGATCACCCCATACACAATTTACCTTTTTCCCACGAATAACGGCCGGCCGTTGCGCTATTTGCTCAGCCCAACGTTTAACATTCTTATAACTGTCTACGTCTAAGAATTCCTGCGCGTCGTAAATGGTGCCAATCACAAGGGTTCCATACCATGGCCAAATAGCCATATCAGCAATGCTGTATTCATCTCCTACCATGTAGGTATTGTCGGCCAAATGCTTGTCTAACACGTCGAGCTGACGCTTGGTTTCCATGGCATAGCGATTAATAGGGTATTCGTATTTTTCCGGCGCATAATGGTAAAAGTGTCCGAATCCGCCGCCTACGAAGGGCGCACTGCCCATTTGCCAGAACAACCAATTCATGCATTCGGCTCTCGCTTCAGGCGCTTTCGGAATGAATTGATCAAATTTTTCGGCTAAATAAACCAATATTGAGCCCGACTCAAACAAGCGAATAGGCTTGTCACCACTTTTATCAATTAGCGCAGGTATTTTAGAGTTTGGGTTTACCTCAACAAATCCGCTACCAAACTGCTCTCCTTCGCCAATATTAATGGTGTAGGCATCGTATTCGGCCGCTTCGATGCCTAACTCCACAAGCTCTTCTAACAATATAGTAACTTTCACACCGTTAGGTGTAGCCAATGAATGCAGCTGAAGTGGGTGCTTACCTTCTGGCAATGGCTTGTCGTGCGTTGCACCTGCGATGGGTCGGTTTATATTGGCAAACTGGCCACCGCTTTTTTCTTCCCAAGTCCAAACTTTAGGCGGAGAATAAATAGAATCTGACATCAGTACTTCCTATGAATGCTTTCGATTGAAAAAATGGAATAAGTTGTTCGGTAAAACCCGAAAACGAAGTTAACTAGATGATGGTGACAGCATTATCTAATTCAAGGTGATTCGCTGTCGAGTAAGGTTTCTTGCATCACTTTTAAAACATGCTCAACCGTAACGTCTTCTATTGGGTGGTCTTTAGAGGTGTGAATATCACCGGCTTTATTGCCTAAAGCAATGGTGACTATATCGGGTTTTTGATCGTGCAATAAAAAGACAATTTTTTTATCTAAAGGAATGCAGTCAACTGTTATGGCATCCGCTTGAATGCCTTGCTTTCGCAAACCGGAATCTATCATGCCTAATACAGTATCGATGCGACTGTTATTGGCATCAAATTGATCATTTGCAGCTGCGACTATCGTTGATATTTTCTTAAGATTAGGTTTCATTACCCGCCCCATTATTTAATGGAAGACCCACCCGCATTCCATGTTTTATTGCAGTTCTATTTGCTGAAAGGCACCGGGAGGTGCTGTTAACTGGGCTTTTAAAATTCTCTGGTTTACCGCAGAAACCTGGCATTCATAATAGTATTTGTCTTTTTCAAGCCCCTTGATTACAACATCAATGAATACTAAATATTCTTTCTTGCCTTCATCATAGCGCGTCGACATTTCATCTAAATAGGTTTTAGACAGTCGATCTCCCAATTGTGCACGAACCTGATTCCGACAGGTTTGTACCGCCTTCTGCAAGCTCCCCTGGGCTTGCCCTTCAATGTTACTTCCGCCGCCAAATAGCCCTTGAACGCCAGCGAATCCACCTAAATTACTCATGATGAATGTAATCAACATCATAATAACCACGACTGCCAAGCCGATGCCTAACGGTGAACCTTTTGGCTCTTGCTTTCGCTTCTTACTATTTTTTGGATTCGGTTTTGCCATTTCAGCCTCTTTTAGCTGTTTAATTCAACGATTCGGAGATTTATTTCACCCAAAGTAAAGTAGCGCAACCCGGTAAAAATTCATCAGCTTCTAAACAAGCTACCTGCGCTGTTGCTAAATTCACGCCTCGGGCTTCTTCTCCGGCTAAATGCCGAGTTAAACGCGACAGCAAAGGGTTATGCGCCACAATGAGTTGAACGGGCTCATCAGGACGCAAAAGTTCATCAATGATAGGTTCTAGATTGCAATCAGGAGTCACTCGGTCATCAACGATCCGATGCTTTACACTAACGCCTTGGTCGACCAAAATATCGGCACTTTGCAAGGCCCTTAAATAGGGGCTGACATACATAACATCAACGGCTGGAATCAAGCGGGCTTTACTGGCGACAGACCCTCGCCCTGTTGAGGTTAACGCTCGACCAGAATCGTTTTGTTGATAAGGCTCAGCTTCACCATGACGCATCAAATACAGTTTCATAGAGAAGTTTCGTCTGCGTCTTCTGATGTGCTCTGAGGCACTTCTGGCCAGTCATTAAACGGAAATACCTTCTCATTTGACTGAAACGTCATGTAGGCAGATATTTGAGTTTGAAATATCGTTAACTGTTGAGAAAACTTAAACAGTGTTTGATTTGGCTCGTCTTCGAACCACAGCATCACCCACTGAATGATCCCCACGACGACAGTAATTGCCATACTGATTCTAAAAAATACCCAGAACAGCAATATAAACAACAACTTGAAAATATGGTGCTCACGATCTTCGGCTAACATGGATTTCTCCTTAAGGTTGATCAGTCATGTACTCAACATCTTGCGCCAAATCACCAGACATCAGTTTACTGGCAATAGCTGATATTGGCATATCTTCGTAAATGACCGCATATAAGCCCTTTACGAGAGGCATGTATACACCCAACTCTTCAGCTTTGTCATTAACCATTCGTAATGTATTAATACCTTCGGCCGTTTCACCAATTTTTTTAATGGCCTGTTTTAATGTTAAACCTTCGCCTATATAGTAACCCACACGATAGTTTCGGCTCAGTTTAGACGAGCAAGTGACTATAAGATCGCCAACGCCAGCTAAACCAAGGAACGTCATCGGGTTAGCACCTAACTTTACGGCAAACCGAGACATTTCGGCTAATGAACGCGTAATAATCGCGGCTTTGGTGTTGTCTGCCATGCCCAACGCAGCAGCTAATCCTGCAACGATCGCGTAAATGTTTTTAATTGCGCCGGCCATTTCTACACCGTAAATATCTGGATTACCATAGACGCGAAACGACTGACAGCTCAACATCTCTTGCACTTGAGCACGTAGTTCGGGGCTTTCGGAAGCTACTACCGTTGCTGAAATTTGATCATCTGCGATCTCTTTAGCGAGATTAGGACCAGAAATAACGCCTACGTCATGATTAGGCACCACCTCTTGTAGAATTTGACTCATTAACTTAAACGAATGAGGCTCGATGCCTTTGGTTAGGCTTATTAATTTTGCATCTGCTTTTAAAAAAGGTACCGCCTCTTCTAGAACCGAGCGGAATGCTTTACTCGGAACCGCAACAAAAACAAAATCGGCAGAACGAACTGACTCTTGAAGATTAAGGCTAGGCGATAAATTGTCGTGTAACGTTAAACCGGGTAAATACCGTGAGTTTTCACGGTTATGAGTAATGTCATCGGCTTGCTTTTCGTTACGCATCCACAGGGTAACTTGGTGATTATTTAATGCAGAAATATTGGCTATGGCTGTTCCGAAACTCCCGCCTCCCAGTACAGTGACATGGTAAGTCGGAGATTGGTTAGATTTGGTCACACTTTTTCCTTAGGTATTTGTTTGTTCAATGCACTCAACAAGCTCTTTAAATGCAACCTTGTTGTGGTCGTTGAGCGTCATCAATATTTTATGTGCTTCAAGTACCCTGGCCTGAGCAGATTGCTCATCGGCGGGAATTACCTTTGCTTCTGTCAAAGGTAGGCTCACATTGTCGACTTCAGCCGAGGTGACGATGACAAACACTCGATTCCTAAACCCCATTGTCTCTAACACTCGGGTAATATCAGGGTTTGAACTGATCAAGGTGGGCAGTTCATCCATTTTCGAAACGGCCACTCGCGATATCTTAGCCAGTAAACCAAGGCTTGTGCTGTCTATGCCTTCGGCCTCTGTTACATCAACAATAACGGACGAAAATTTTGGGTCTTGAATCATTAATTGCAAGCAATTATCAATTGTCGTGCATAATGTCATGCGCACATCACCGGTCAGCTTTACTAAATAACTGCCTTCACGGTTTGCAATTAACACTCGTCCATTACTCATGAACTAACTACCTTATAATACTTAATACAGTTCAATGGTTAGCACAGTAATATCGTCTGGTGCACCATTCGTTAACCCATCTTTCCTGAGCTGATCAAGAAAATCGTGCATAGTATGATTCGGGCGGGTCACCAACTCAAGTAAACGCTTCTCTTTTTCAGCTAATGTTGGCTCTTGCATCAATTCGAAGATACCGTCAGACAATAGCGTCAGATTTTTGAACCCCGATAAATCTATTTTATGTGAACTGTAGTTCGCATCGTCAAAAAGGCCGACCGCTAAAGATTCAGGCTCAATAGATGTGCATTTTTCTTCAAAACAAAGAATGGGTGCAGGAAAATGAGCGGCCACAGAGTATTCCATTCGGTGTATTGAGGTATCAATGACCCCATAGAACATAGTAGCGTGCTTATTAGTTTGGGTTTTAAGCAGATCTAAACTGATCTGACGTAACACCTGAGCTGGGTTTAAGACAATATCAGAAGTATTGTTTTCAAGTTCGTCTCGATATCGATCTATTTGGGTTTTAATTAACAAGGTGATCAACGCTGAGCTGGCGCCGTGTCCGGATACGTCCGCAATATAAAAAACAAATTGATCGGGACCAATTTCAAAATAATCGACTAAATCGCCGCTTAAGTAGGTCGAGGGCACCATATTATGTTTAACATGATAACCATTTTGCTCTAATTCAAACCTAGGTAATAAACGCTCTTGTACGGCTCGACCGGCTTGTAAGTCTAATTTCAAACGATTGACATGATCTTGAAGCTCGGTATTACGTTGCTCAAGCTCTTCACGATAACGAGTATTTTCTTTCATTAAATTAGACCGCTCTAACGCGCGTTCTACCGTATGTTCTAATACACTTAAATCGACAACGGGTTTCATTAGGTAATCGGAAGCACCTAAACGGAGGGCTTCAACGACATCAGTCATGACACCAGCCCCAGAAACGACAATGACCGGAGTTTCGTCAGAAGCTTGCATGATTTTCTTCAATAGCACCAAGCCATCCATTCCTGGCATTCTCAGGTCGCAAATGACTAAATCGGGGCTTTCTTGTTCAAAAATTTCAAGACCTAAGGCGCCATTGCTGGCTTCTCTAACCTGGTAGCCACTGTCTTCAAAATAGGCCGCAATTGATTCTCTTACCGCCTTTTCATCATCTACAATTAATAAAGTCGCATTGGTCATCGGCTTCGATACTTACATTTGTGTCTTGTGTCGTCACCGTAGCCTTACTACGTTCTAAACGCAATAGTTTTGACAGCGACATTTTTATCAGATATTGGTATTGCACAAGAATGCACCAAAGAGACCACCACAGGAGCGTTAAAATGAGCTTGATCGACAAAGACTATGAGGAAAAGCGTGACTTTATTCGAATGACGATGAACGCCACAGCCACTCTTACCGAGGCAGATGGAACCTCTCTCGCGGTGAAAGTAGTTGATTTAAGCGCGACAGGCATGCATTTGGAGTCTAACAAGGCGATTGCCGTGAGCTCCAGTGTTGTGGTGATCGTTGAATCACCCAACGCACAGTTTCAATCGATGGAAGCCCAGTGCGATGTGGTCCGATGCATTGAGCTGAGTGAAACAAAATTCGATATTGGCTTAGAAGTGAAATCGATCAGTTAAAACGCTTCATCTAAGAAGCCTTCATCTTCGTCCATTTCGAAATCGTCATCTATAAAGTCATCGGTTTCGATTTGGCCATCATTGACGTCGAATTCGCGCTTAGATAAGTATGCTTCGCGATAATTGACATAGGTATCTCCAGCGAGTATCCCTTCGGCCGATAACAGATCGGCTCGAGTCTGAACAGCCGACAAAAGGCTCAGGCCGGTTTTAATTTCTACCTGAACGGGCGCGTATGTGATTGGGCTCAGTGCCGGGTCGCCAAATAAGCCAAGCGAATCACGCAACGAGGAAGGCCCAAAAAATGGTACTACTAGGTAAGGCCCCGGCTTTACACCCCAACTCCCCAACGTTTGGCCAAGATCTTCTCGTTCGACAGGAATGCCAATTTTAGTAGCAACATCAAACAACCCTCCAATGCCCACTGTCGAGTTAATTAATAGCCGCCCTGTAGATTGCAGCACACCTTTGCCTTTACCTTGCAAACCGTTATGCACAATATTCCGCACTTCGCCGACATTTGTAAAAACGTTCCGTACGCCACGCTCGGCGAATTCTGGCATGATAAATTGGTAAGTTTTAGAGACGGGTTTTAACAAAAAGGTATCAAGCACCTCATTAAAACCATGCGACACACGGTTTATGGGCTCAAGAGGGTCGTTGTTTTGCGCATAGGCACCGCTGTTTAGGCTAAACAGCAGTGCAAGTAAACAAAATAAGGGTGCGCTTATTAAGCGGTTTGTTGTTCTTTCAACCAAGAAGTTAATGTTTGTTCCGCCTTTGTAGTCAATCCTTTGGGCGCAGCGGTGTTCCTTTTCGGTTTTTGAACATCTAATTTCGCTGCCTGTTGTTGAATTTGAGCAAATTTCGACGCGTTAGACAATGGTTTTTCTTCAGACTTAGGCTTTACGCTAGAAAAGGAAGCCACTGTTGAACCGCCCGACTTAATTTTTTTCTCAACTTGAGCAAATCGACGCCCAACACCGATCGCACCTTGGTTGACCATCTTGATCTCTCGAGTAAGCAGAGCTTGCGCTTGTTCTAATCTATTTTCGAGTCTATTAATACGCCGTTTATTGCTGACGAAGGTGATCACTGAAAGGAGTAATACAATGGAAAATAGTGTGACTTCAACGAAGTTTAATGAAAATGCTGAAAGAATAGAGGTCATTGGGGGGCTCCAATTTATTGACGTTTTATTCTATTCAGCATAAATCAGGCCAATTTTACAATTCGGCCAATTCGGCCCACTCAGTCTCAGTCAATAAATTTTTGATTTCGATTAAAATGAGTAATTCGTCATTCTTATGGCTAACCCCTTGAATGTAACGGGCGTTTTCGTTATTGCCAACGTTCGGGGCGACTTCTATTTCTGATTGACGCAAATACACCACTTCGGCAACCGCATCAACTAAAATACCCACCACCTGATCATCCGTTTCAAGCATGACAATACGAGTACTGTCGGTGATATCGGTTTTGGGCAACCCAAAGCGTTCACGCGTATCAACCACGGTCACGACATTACCGCGCAAGTTAATAATGCCAATTACATAAGACGGCGCACCTGGCACGGGCGCAATTTCGTTATAACGCAGCACTTCAGAGACTTGCATAACGTTGATACCATAGGTCTCATTTTCCAATCGGAAAGTAACCCACTGGAGAATAGGATCATCTCCGGCTTTCAGTGTTTGTGCTGTCATTAAACTTCCTCCACGACATTCATCAACTAATAATAGACTAGATTTGGCATTCCGCTAACCATTCAATATTCGATCAAACGCATCTAAATCGACCAACGCGCACATCTCCGAAATTACCGTTCCAGCCAACCAAGGACGACTGGTTCGGGTAGATCGCCATTTCACTCGATCAGTGGTTAACGTGATTGACCCCTCGATAGAATCGGCACCAAACGCCCAATCTGAATCGTGTACGCCAACTGCGTATCGCAATCGCTCTTTGTTTTCTGGCTTATGCCGCTCTGGCATCACTAACTGAGCCGTATCGACTACTCGTATGTTACGTTCTTGAGCAACGGGTAATAAACCTATGAACCAGTCGGGCTGATCAAACAATGCGGTTAATTCTTTATCCAACGGATGTATATTCCCCAGCAACAATAAAGGAACGGCCAATTTTAGCCCTTCAACTTGAAAAACCAAGCATTCGAATCGGCCTTGAGCCCATTCTGGGTAACCATCGGCTGCCAATTTAGGGCCCGTTTCAGGCACTGGCTCTGGCTCTGGCTCTGGCTCTGGTTCTGGCTCTGGCTCTGGCTCTGGCTCTGGCTCTGGTTCTGGCTCTGGCTCTGGCTCTGGCTCTGGTTCTGGTTCTGGTTCTGGTTCTGGCTCTGGTTCCGGTTCTGGCTCTGGTTCTGGCTCTGGCTCTGGCTCTGGCTCTGGCTCTGGCTCTGGTTCTGGCTCTGGCTCTGGTTCTGGCTCTGGTTGAATTATTTCAGGCACGACGACAGGCTTTGGATCAGCCGATTTTGCTTCCATTTCTTCCGCAGTACTGGTGGCAACATGCAACATTTCATCCAGGTATGACATTACCGCCAATTTATTAGAAACAACGGCGGTTTTAGTTTTCACCTTTGAAGTCGCAGAATCTTTCACAACTAAGCACACCTTTGGCTAAAAACGGGTTTAATATTTACTGCAGCCCAGGTCATCATTTATTTCGGCTCTAAGAGTGTTTTAAGCAATATGCTGTAGGCCCGCGCACCGCGAGAATTTCGATCCAACTGGTTAATGGCTTTCCCTTCTCGACTTGCATCACGAAGGCGAGTGTCTACAGGAATGGCAGTATGCCATATGTGGCCTTCGTGTTGCTCTCTTAAAGCTTTTAAGGTTTTTGTGGAAGCCTGAGTTCGACGATCAAACATCGTTGGAATAACAAGATAATCTAAATCTCTTTTTTGCGATCTCATGACCATTGAAATGGTATGAACCATTCGCTCTAATCCTTTAAGCGCAAGGAATTCAGTTTGAACTGGAACCAACAGCTTTCGACAAGCCGCCAATGAATTTATCAGCAAAACACCTAACAATGGCGGAGTATCGATCAATGCAAAATCGTAATCATCCCACAACTTTGCCAGTGTTTTAGACACGACCAACCCCATACCTTCTTGTTGGCTGATGTTACGCTCTAAGGTTGCTAATGCCGTTGAAGCTGGAATCATGTCCATATTTTCAACACTAGTCTTTATAATCACTTCATTCAACACTTCATCAGGAATTTCGCCATTGTTCATAAATAAATCAAAGGCACTGTGCGCAATGTCATCTGGGTTGTGGCCAAAATAACTGGTCAGTGACCCTTGTGGGTCAAGATCAAACAATAAGACCCGGTGGCCTTGTTCAGCAAGCAATGCGCCAATGGACACTACAGAGGTAGTTTTACCGACGCCGCCTTTTTGGTTAGCGACTGACCAGACTTGCATATTAAACCCTCAAACTTTTCATAAAGCCGACACCAGACGATTCTTCTTAATGGTTTATCGGCTAGTTACATCATTAGTTTACCTATTTCTTAAAATATTCTTGCAAACGATGCGCCATAACCTTGCTGTTTTCCTGATGAATTATCGCGACAAACCCATCTTGCACCATTTCATCGTGGCGCAGCCTTATTTGCAGCCTAACTTTTAATCGTGACGCTAATGGATAAAAAAACAAACAATATAATCCAACGCCGTAACCCAAAGAAATGAGCACAGGCGCAACCATAACCAACGAATAGAGAGCTAGTTGGTCGCTATGAATTAAACTATATAAACCAAAAAGGCTGAAACAAACGCCAATACCAACAGCGCTGCGACCAAGAAAATGAAACAATGAAATTAAATACTCGCCATTCTCCTGGCGAGTCTGACTGACTACATTCAAACTACGCGTTAATTTTAATTCATCTACTTCATCAATAATATATTGAAGTCCGATATTAATGTAATCATCTTGCTCTTTTTCTAACTGAGGCTCTAGCGCTAAATAACCTTTTTGTTTCGCTAATTGATTCCAAAGTGTTAATTTTTGAATGGTTTGATCGGGTGAGACGGTTTCTTTCCAAAATATACTTGGAAATTGTTGCCACATGGCCGTTAATTGGTTGAAGTCGTGTCGGATAAACAAGACACCTAACAATGCCAGAAGCATACTTAAACCCGCACCGTGCTGGCCAAAGGTTAAAATAAATGAAGGGTAAACAACCGTACTTAACCAGGCCAGTAATAGCCCTAATGCTGGAAACATAGCCACCTCAACATTAAAAATGAATGCCTTAAGCCTAGATCTCTTTTAGGAAATCTCGAATAATTAAACGACTGACTTCATTCGTTGACTGACGTCTTCTAGAGGGATAATTTCATCGGCCAAATTAGCCTTTACAACCGCAGATGGCATACCATCGATCACGCAGGTAGAGCCTTCTTGCGCCCAAACGGCGGCTCCGACCGATTTCAATAAACGGGCACCTTCACGACCATCAGCTCCCATGCCGGTTAATACAATGGCTAACACATTACGGCCATAATATTTCACGGCGCTGCCAAATGTTAGATCGACAGAAGGCTTATAATTTAAGCGTTCTTCGCCTGCCATCACTTTTAACTTACCTTTTTGCGATAAGATCATTTGTTGCCCACCTGGCGCTAAATAAGCCGTGCCAGGTTTCAATGAATCGCCATCTTTCGCTTCTTGCACAGATATATTACATAAATTATTAAGCCGCTCAGCAAACGCTCCGGTGAATGTACCTGGCATATGCTGTATTAATAAGATTGGTACAGGATAATTAGCCGGCAACTGGGTCAGTACTTTTTGCAATGCCACTGGCCCCCCTGTAGAAGTACCTATCATTACAATCTCGAATCGTTGCGCATAGGTTTTTGCCTTCGCACTTTTGGGTTTGACTACCGAGGCTTTCTCTTGCAAGTTGGCAGGAGCCGCCGAAGGCATTTTTACCGCAGGTTTTGTCAGCGTTAGGATTTTCTGAACTAATATTTGCCGTAAGCTTGAATTTGACCCCGACACTTTTTCGTATGATTTTGGCAAGAAGTCAACAGCGCCTGCTTCCAATGCATCTAAGGTGACTCGTGCACCTTTCAGAGTTAATGACGAAAACATTAAAATAGGGGTTGGTGTCTCGTTCATGATATGACGAACCGAGGTGATACCATCCATCAATGGCATTTCATAATCCATTGTGATGATATCGGGTTTGAGCAATTTGGTTTTATCTATAGCTTCGCGGCCATTGCTGGCTTCGCCTACGACTTTAATTTGCGGGTTCGCTTCAAGTATTGCCTTTATCTGATTTCTAAAAAACGATGAATCATCAACTATCAAAACCTTAACAGGCATTTACTTCCCTCGAATCTCTTATGCACCAGTGTGCGCTTTCAGCAACCCTGGAATATCTAAAATTAATGCCATTCGGCCATCACCGGTGATGGTTGCACCTGCCATACCCTCGGTACCCTGCAGTAACTTGCCCAGCGGTTTGATGACCACCTCTTCTTGCCCCACCAACTGATCAACAACAAGACCGACCGTTTTAATTCCAACAGAAACCACCACCACATGACCTTGGGTTGGCTCTTTCACACCACCTTCTGGTTGGTAATCGGTTAGCCATCTGTTTAAATAATACAATGGAATTGGCTTTCCACGGACTAAGACAATTTCTTGGCCATCGACGACATTGGTTTGCGACAAATTAAGGTGGAAAATTTCGTTAACGCTCGCCAGAGGCAGAGCAAAAGCTTGATGACCTAACATGACCATCAAGGTAGGCATAATGGCTAAAGTTAACGGTACTTTAATATTGATCGTAGTCCCAACATCTAATTTCGAGTCTATATCGACGGTACCATTAAGTTGTGAAATTTTGGTTTTCACTACGTCCATCCCGACGCCTCGGCCGGAAACATCCGAAATAACTTCTTTGGTACTGAAACCTGGCGCAAAGATTAAGCTGAAACATTCTTTTTCAGTGAGTCTATCGGCCGCTTCTTGATCCATTACACCTCGATCAACAGCGATACTGCGTAATTTTTCGGCATCCATACCACTACCATCGTCTTTAATGGTCAGTAAAATATGATCACCTTCTTGTTCAGCGGCCAAAATAATAGTGCCCATCTTAGGCTTACCGCGTGACACTCTGACATCAGGGCTTTCAACACCGTGATCGACCGAGTTACGAACCAAATGCACCAAAGGATCGGCCAAAGCATCTACTAAGTTTTTATCTAAATCGGTTTCTTCACCGACCAACTCCAAAGTTACTTCTTTCTTCAAGTTACGCGCCAAATCGCGAACAACTCGAGGAAAACGCCCGAATACTTTCTTAATAGGTTGCATTCGAGTTTTCATAACAGATGATTGTAAATCGGCGGTGACGACATTTAGGTTACTGACGGCTTTTTGCAAAGACTCATCTTCAAGTTCACTGCCCAGACGCACTAAGCGGTTTCTCACCAGCACCAGTTCGCCAACCATGTTCATAATATCATCGAGCCGTTGGGTATCAACACGAACGGTTGTATCTTGAGTCGCGGCCGCGGCCGGTGCTTTAGCGCCTCCGGCAGCTGGTTTTGCGGCGGCCGCCGGTTTAGCCGCAGCCGCTGGTTTAGCCGCTTCAGCTTTGACTGGCTCTGGCTTCTTCGCCGCAGCGGGTTTAGGTGCTGGAGCTGGCTCAGGCTTTTTAACCGGCTCAGGATCAGGTTCGCTTGCTTTGGGCGCCGGTTTAGCGGCTTGCTCTGGCTTAGCATCACTCTCGCCAGCAGCGAACTTGCCTTTGCCATGCAGCTGATCAAGTAGCGCCTCAAACTCATCGTCGGTAATTTCGTCATTACTCGGTGAGCCACTGGGTTCGGCTGCAGGCGCAGTACTCGAGTCGGCGGGTTTTGCGCTTGTATCAGCGGCCGGTTTACCTGAAGCCTCTGATTCGGCTTTAAATTTACCCTTACCATGAAGCTGATCCAGTAAAGCTTCAAATTCATCGTCAGTAATTTCATCACCGTCACCAGCACTTGCCGAGGCGGCATCGGCTTGCTCGGGCTCGGGTGCTTTAGCCGGTGCAGCAGCCTCCTTAGGGTTTATGGCATCCAATAATTGCTCGAATTCAGCATCGGTAATATCGTCGCCAGGCTCTCCGTCTTCACTGGCATTTGAAGCACTCGAGTCGGGTTCCGGTTCAGCCTCTGCAACGGGCTCTTCAACCTCGACAGACTCTTCAGCGGCCGAATCACTGGGACCTGTCTCAGATTCGGGTTTTGCATAGTAGTAAAGTTTTTCAATAAGCGCAGGGTCTGCGGGCTGTAAACCATCTTCAGAACCAATAGCCGCGAACATTTCGTTAACAGAATCTAAGGCTTGTAACACATAATCCATGAGCTCGGCATCAACGGAGCGTTGACCGTTTCGAAGAGTGTCAAAAACGTTTTCAGCAACGTGGCAGCAGTCTACGAGTTCCGTTAGCTGTAAGAATCCGGCCCCGCCTTTTACAGTATGGAAGCCACGGAAAATGGAATTCAATAAGTCTTTATCGTCCGGTCTATTTTCCAAATCGACAAGCTGTTCAGACAGCTGCTCTAAAATTTCACCGGCTTCTACCATAAAATCTTGGAGAATTTCGTCATCCGCTTCAAAGCCCATAGGTGCCCCTTAAAAACCTAAACTAGATAAAAGATCGTCAACATCATCTTGGCTGCCCATCACTTCTTCATCATTTTCTGAATTAATCTGTGGACCGTGCCCTTTCATGTCTTTATCGACCATTGATTTCGATTCTTCACCTTTTGTTACCATTCCGGTGATTTGCTCAACTTGGCTCGCCATAAAGACTAGGTCTACTAGGCTGGTTTCGACTTCTTTCACCAACCCAGTAACTTTAGTGATGACCTGACCGGTTAAATCTTGGAAATCTTGAGCCATCAATATTTCAGTCATATTGCCCGATAGTTTCTGGGTATCGTCATCTAACCGTTTAAAAAATTCATCTAACCGCCAATAAAGCCCTCGAAATTCATCAGGCGTCATCTCACGTTGAACCAAACGTTCCCATTCTGCTTTCAATGAACTGGCTTCATCTTTCAATGCGTCTGCTACGGGAAGACTGTCTTCCACTAAATCGAGTGTTTTATTTGCGGCTCGATCAGTTAATTTCATCACATAGCTCAGCCGATCGGTCGCCTCACTCATATTGGTAATGTCGTTGTGATCAACTTCATCATCGCCATCAATATGAAAATTGGTAATAGCACTGTGCAATGCACGGGTAAGCTTGCCGACTTCCTGATATAAGCCACGGTCACGCACAGTTTGCATTTCTTGCAAAGTGGTCATTGCTTCTTCAAGCTCACCATCTTCAATTTTATCATGCAAAACTAATGCTTTTTCTTTCAGCGCAGAAACAAGATCGTAGTCGCTACCGATATCTGGCATCCGTGCTTGTTGTAATTGCTCTAACACATTTACGGCTAATTCAATGTTACCCGCTTCAACATGTTGCATAAGTTCAGGTGCTTTAGCTTTCAGCAGCTCCTCAAACTCATTAGAGTCATGTTCTATTTCCGACATAAACTCCCCCGGAAGAATAGGCGATAAACTAGCCGTCTACGCGCTCAAAGATTTTTTCAATTTTTTCTTTTAGCGCCGCAGCAGTGAATGGCTTAACGACGTAGCCGTTTACCCCTGCTTGAGCCGCTGCAACGATTTGGTCGCGCTTAGCTTCGGCAGTCACCATTAATACGGGAATATCTTTCAGCCGGTCGTCACTACGAATTTTCTGCAATAACTCAATACCCGTCATGCCTGGCATATTCCAATCGGTTACCACAAAATCAAAGTCGCTCGATTGCAACATAGGCCAAGCCGTTGCGCCATCGTCAGCTTCTTGTGTATTCGTGAAACCCAGATCTCGCAACAAGTTCTTAACGATTCGTCGCATGGTTGAAAAATCGTCAACAACTAGAATTTTCATATTTTTGTCCAAGATGACCTCCTATAGCCTATCTTTAGCAACCTCTATTTAATGATAGACTGAAGTTCAGCACTATCCAGTTTTTTAGATTGCTATGATCAAATAATCATCCGCCAATCAATCACTATAGTGAGTTATCGGCAGAAATTTCGATAAGTTTATAATAAATAAAGGAAATTAGGGATAATAAAATGAATCAGGTCCAGTCACGCATTTTAGAACGCAAACGCATGGTTGCCTGAGAATGGATTTGGCTCACTCGAGATTCACTTACGCCGATCACCGCGCCTATTTCCTTAAGGTTTAATTCCTCTTCGTAATAAAGTGCAATGACAATTTGCTCCCGTTCGGGCAGCGCTTTCATGGCTTCAACGAGCTGATCGTTCATTTGATCATTTTGTAACCCAACAATAGGGGCTTCACCATCCACTAGTTCGGGTCTAGGCTCTTTATGCTCTGAATTATTGTTTTCGACAAGTTCTTCAAAGCTAAATAAACGAGAGCCTTGCGTGTCTTTTAATAAACCAAAATATTGATCTATGCTGATGTTTAATTCTTCAGCAATTTCGTGATCTTGAGCATCACGGCCTTCACGCATTTCAATTACGTGAATAGCATCAGAAATACGCCTAGAGTTACGATGCACACTTCTCGGTATCCAGTCGCCCTTACGAATTTCATCTAGCATTGAGCCTCGAATACGAATTCCGGCATAGGTTTCAAAACTCGCCCCTTTGCTTTGATCGTAATTGCCGGCGGCTTCAAATAGCCCAATCATGCCCGATTGAATTAGATCTTCTAGCTGCACGCTATCGGGCAGCCGAGCGAGTAAATGATGAGCAATACGTTTGACCAATAGTCCATACTGATCGATCATTTGTTCATAATTAATCGTTTTTTCGGTTTTATACATAGTATATTTTTGCACCGACATCTTAGGCGACCCCAACACCTTGCACTAAACGCTCGACAAAAAACTCTAGATTGCCTTTTGGTGTTACAGGGAGTGGCCAGGTTGCGACTTTTTGCGCCAACGATCGATAAGCAACAGCAGCTTTTGAACGTGGATACGCCTCTAATACAGCTTTTTGACGCTGCACGGATTTTCGTACGGCTTCATCCATAGGGATAGAGCCGCAATATTGTAAGGTTACATCTAAGAAGCGATCCGCGACGGTTGCCAACTTATTAAACAATGCTTGCCCTTCTTTTGGCGTACGAACCATGTTTGCGACAACACGGAATCGATTAAGACGACAATCTCGTTCTAGAACTTTAATCAGCGCATAAGCATCGGCAATAGAGGTGGGTTCATCGGTCACGACAATCAGAGTTTCTTGGCTTGCACGAACAAAACTCGTCACTGTTTTTGAAATACCGGCCGCGGTATCAACAATTAGCACATCCATATAATCAGACAATTCACTGAAGGCGGTGATAATACCTGCGTGTTCAACTTCGCCTAAATTGGCCATTTGTTGAGTACCTGAAGAGGCTGGAATGATTTTTATTCCTGAAGGGCCTTCTACCATGACTTCAGATAAAGTGGCTTCACCTGCCAAAACATCACTGATGTTTTTATTCACAGATAAGCCTAACAATATATCAAGATTCGCTAACCCAAGATCGGCATCAAGCAATACCACGCGTTTGCCCTGTTCGGCCAACGCTATTGCCATATTTACAGATACATTGCTTTTCCCGACACCACCTTTTCCGCCGGATACCGCGACTACTTGTACTGGGTTCACTGAATTCATTACCTATTTCCTTTCTTGCTGCTCAGTATAGAACAGACATCGAATTTTGCGCGCTATTCTCTTTAAAATTATAAATTTAGCCGACTTTTAGCGCCACTTCTGTCGCTGGAGACTTAGAATTACGGCCATTCAAACTGGAAACCAAACGCTGGACCAGTGGCTTTACTTCACACATTTCAATGTCTTGTGGGATATTCTGACCGTCACTGCAGTACCAAATTGGCCAGCGATGCTTGAGCACTGGCTCTAAAACGCCACCAAAACTCGCCGATTCATCAAGTTTCGTCAAAATCACAGAGTCAAAGTTCACATTAGTATAATTCTGGATAAATTGTGACAGTGCCGCTGGCTGCATGGTGGCGGGTATCACCATCATGGTTTGAATGACTCGTGATAGTCGTTCTTTGCTGATCAGTGCATTCCAATAGGCCATCGCCTCTTTGCTGCCACTGGTATCAATAAATACTATTTTCTTAGATTTAAGCTCAGTTAACTTATCACCCAAAGATTCACCTTCGGTCAGTGCATGAAATTCAACATTTAAAATACTAGAAACCGATTTTAAAATATCTTGGCCGCCAACCTGAAACCAATCTAACGATATAAGCGCGACATGTTCTTGGCCAAAATCTTTAACGGCATGTGCCGCTAATTTTGCAATCGTTGTCGTTTTTCCAGCGCCGGTAGGTCCGTTCACCGCAAACACCCCCCCGTTAGCGGTAGGTTCGTATAGCGGTGCGGGTATTGCAGAACTCAATCGCCCCATCAAACGACGCCAGTTGCTCTCTAACGAGTCTTCCCGATCGTAATGAGCCATTAATTTGTTGACCACACTCCGTGTAAAACCTAGCGTTTGTAGGCGAGACTCTAACCGCTCATATTGAGGATTCATCTGGCCAACTGGCGTACTCAATTGCTCAGTCTGTTCTTTCAACAAACTCTTCAAGCTGTCAATTTCTTGTCGGATAACATCAAAGGCCTCAGTATCTTTTTTCGATATCGGAGCAGAGTCTTCCTGAACCTTTGGAGATGGCGATGCGGTAAAAGGCTGTGTGTACTGAGCGTGCCGTTGTATTGGCCGCTCCACTACAGGGTTGACATTTTCTTGGGTGCTTGGCGCGAAGTTTACTGGCGGCTCATCACGCGCTGAGGTAAATAATTGTTTATTCTTACCTGCCATGCCATCTAGCAATTGAGCCATGGTGTCGGCATCGAGCGATTGGCTCGCTTGCGCTTTAATGATGCCCGATTCTGTGGTGTGCTTTACGTCAGCCTGGACTTCTGTTTCGTGTTCGGCCGCGTATTGCTCATAGTCTTGTTCGTCCACGCCTGCGACAATTTCCAGCCCAGACCCCATCCGTTTATTCGAAAGAATAACCGCTTCAGGTCCCAATGCTTCAGAGATCATTTTTAATCCTGCCTGCATATTTGATGCTGTAAAACGCTTAATTTTCATGGACTATTCCTTACTGGCCGCCGACTGTGGCTACTATCGTAATGTGCTTGTTGTCTGGAATTTCTTGAAAACTCAATACTTTTAAATTTTCAACTCCGTGACGAACAAATTTCGCAAGCAAGGTTCGAAGAGATGCAGCCACCAATAAAATAGCTGGCTTACCTTCGGCATCTAAGTTTTTCACGGCTTCCGCCAATGAACCTTGCAACCGTTCAGCCATTCCTGGCTCAAGGGCGACACTGTCAAGATTTCCATCAGCGCCGGCCTGTTGTACAGTCTTATGCAATAGCTGTTCCAACCCTCGATCCAGCGTAATAACGGGGATTTCTTTCGCGTTACCAATAATACTTTGCACGATCATTCGAGAAAGCCCCATACGTGCGGCGTTGGTTAACATGCCAATATCTTGAGTTTTGTTTGGCATGTTAGTTAAAGATTCCGCAATGCTTCTCATGTCTTTAACGGAAACATCCTCAACCAATAAGTTTTGCAATACTTTAAGTAACTGCGACAAAGACAAGGTATTAGGCACCAGCTCTTCAGCTAACTTCGGTGAGTTTTTCGCCAACAGATCGACCATTTGCTGCACTTCTTCATGACCCAATAATTCATAGGCATGCTGCTGCAAGACATGATTAACATGAGTTGCTACGACTGTACTGGCATCTACAACGGTATATCCTAGTGTTTGCGCTTTATCTTTTTCGGCTGACTCAATCCAAATGGCTTCGAGCCCGAAAGCAGGGTCGACCGTTTTAACCCCTTCTAACGGACCAAACACTTCCCCGGGATTAATAGCCAATTCTTTTTCTGGGTACACCTCCCCATCAGCGACAGAAACACCCATTAAAGTTAGTTGGTAAGCATTTGGCATTAAATCTAGGTTGTCACGAATGTGAATAGAAGGGACTAAAAACCCGAGCTCTTGCGATAACTTTTTACGAATCCCTTTAATGCGCCCCAACAACTGCCCTCCTTGCGATCGATCTACTAGCGGTATCAGTCGATAGCCCACCTCTAACCCTATGACATCAACCGGCTGCACGTCATCCCAACTCAACTCTTTTGTCTCTTCGGGGCTCGGTGTTACCGGCGGAGGCCCTTCTAATGAAGCTTTTTTGTCCGCACCACCAATTTGAGGGCTACCAAATGCCGGCGAACCGGCCTTCATAGGTACAAAGGGCGTCCCTTCTTCGACACTTTCTTTATACTTAATAAAAAATGCGCCCAAAAGAGAAATCACCGCCAAACTCAAAAACACGAAGTGAGGCATTCCTGGGATAATACCCATTATAAATAATACGAAGGCAGTTATAGATAATGCATTTGGCGTACCAAACATCTGCTGGGAGATTTGATCGCCCATTTGAATGCTTGAGCTGTTTCTGGTCACCATAATGGCGGCCGCTACAGATAACAATAGCGAAGGAATTTGTGCGACTAAGCCATCACCAATCGTTAACAGCGCATATTTCTGCACAGCATCTGAAAACTCAAGGTTGTGCTGCATCATACCTATGACCAGTCCACCCACAATGTTGATCACAAGAATTAAGATGCCCGCTACGGCATCGCCGCGTACAAATTTTGACGCACCGTCCATTGAACCATAAAAATCGGCTTCTTGAGAAATTTCGGCTCGACGCGTTTTAGCCGTATCGGCATCAATCAAGCCTGCGTTAAGGTCAGCATCTATGGCCATTTGCTTGCCTGGCATCGCGTCTAACGTAAATCGAGCGCTCACTTCAGACACTCGCCCGGCACCTTTGGTGACAACGACAAAATTAATAATCATTAAAATGGCAAACACCACCAAACCTACGGCATAGTTACCACCAATCAACACTTCACCAAACGCTTCAATGACTTTACCAGCAGCATCACCGCCTTGATGACCATGCATCAAAACCACTCGAGTTGAAGCTACATTCAGCGCTAAACGCATTAAAGTAGCGACAAGAATAATGGATGGAAACACTGAGAAATCGAGTGGCCTTAAAACATAAATAGACACCAGAAGCACTACGATGGATAAGGCAATATTAAAGGTGAAAAACGTATCGAGCATCAACGTTGGAACAGGTAACGTCATTAACCCAAGAAGCATCAGTAGGAATACTGGAACGCCCAATAAACGCTTACTGGCGAGTTGAGCATTACGCCCAGTACCTCGCAGTACGGCCTGACCATCGACATGTTTAAACTGGGATCCGGCAGAGCGGACAGAATCAAATAGCGCCATTCGTCAAAATTCAGTCAATAAAGTAAGTTAACTGAATAGATCGCAAGTATTAGGCCAAGTTGGTGCAAAATTTATAATTTAAGGAAAGATGTTTCTGCGGCAAGAAAGCGCAGCGCGCCGATTGATTATAAATCGAACACGCTGCTGATTAATAATTAAACTTCGTCTTCCCAAATCACAGAAGACAATTCGCCTTTCATGGCAATTGTGCGGTAATGATCTTCAAGATCGGTGCGTTTTATTTTTAAAGTAGGCGTCAAATACTGATTCTCAATTGTCCAAGCATCTTTCGCGACAATGAGGCAATCAAGCTTTTGATGAGACTCTAATTTTTCATTCACCGAAGTAAGCGTTTCTTGAAGAGATTCACGAATTGGCGCACGTTCCGCATTTTGTAAATGCTCAGCCAATACTATGACCGCAACAGGTTGCTTTCGACCCGTCCCCATGACGCATATTTGCTCAATATTAGCATTAGAAGCTAATAAAGATTCAATAGGAACCGGTGCAACGTATTTGCCTTTGCCGGTCTTGAACTCTTCTTTAACGCGCCCAATAATTTTGAAGCTGCCATCAGGGTTCTTCAAGGCACGGTCACCCGTATGGAACCATCCGTCGGTGAAGGCTTCGGCTGTGGCTTCTGGGTTTTTATAGTATTCCTTAAATACAGCATCGCCTTTAATTATAATTTCACCCTCATCTGACAGTGACATCTCAACGCAATCACACGGCATGCCGATCGTACCTATGCGGCTAGCCTCAAATGGCAAGTTAGTGCAAGAAAGACCCGTTGTTTCGGTCATTCCCCAACCTTCACAAATATTCACGCCGATGGTGGTATACCATTGTAAAATACTCGGTGAAATAGGCGCTGAACCCGAGCCAAAAAGTCGAGCGCTGTTGAGCCCTAATCCAGTTCGAACTTTCTTAGCAATTAATTTACCGATCAACGGTATTTTAAGGAGTTTTTCGAGTTTTTTAGCCGGTAGTTTTTCATAAACGCCCGATTGAAAACGCGTCCACAGTCTTGGTACCGATAAAAATAAGGTCGGCTGTGCGTACTTTAAATCATCAACAAAGGTGTCTAACGACTCTACAAAGTAAATCTTGCCACCGCCGTACAGACTTGGCCCTTGAATAACGCCGCGCTCCGTAATGTGCGCCAAAGGTAAATAAGACACCGCTCGATCTTCTGGACCTAACTCCATAGACTTAGAGTGTGTTTCGCTGACCGATGCAAAATTTTTGAAGGTGATGATAACGCCTTTCGGGTTTCCGGTACTGCCTGATGTATAGACAATACTCATAATGTCATCAAGGCTTGGGTCTACTGGGTTTTCTATCGGCTGATAATCTTGCAACCACTGATTCCACTGCATATCAGCGTTGGCTGTTGGGTAAGGAAATGCAATGCGAGGGATAGAGCCATCGAGCACATTGTTTGCGGCGGTAACATCGTCTAATTTACCAACAAACACGGCTTTGGCTTCACTGTGCTCTAGAATATATTTAAGAGTGCTTTCACCGGCAGTCGAATAAATAGGCACACTGATCATGCCGGCCATCATTATGGCCCAATCGGCCAGAAACCATTCCGCTGAGTTTTTCGCTAATATGGCCACCTTATCACCTGGCTGTAAGCCTTGAGCTTGGAGACCAGCCGCAATCACTTGCACCTGCCTTAACGATTCTTTCCAAGTAATAATGCGCCATTGGCGGTTCGCCGGTTGATGAAGAAAGGGTCTATCGCCCGAATTTTCAGCATGGCTTCGTAACATTTCAAGCGGTGTACGGTAATTCATAGTTTTTCCTTACGCTATTTTTATAGTTATTGGAGAGCTCGCTCTACTTCACCAAATAATTCGTTCATCTGCAAGCATCACTATGGCATTATCAACCTGATTTCGTAAATCATAGAATAAACTATGATATAACCAGTGATTCAACAGCATTCAGCAATAGGATGACGCATTGTCCAGTATGACATCGACTCAAAAAATGATCTTTTCAATGGTTGCGCTATTGATGTCTTTATTAGCCAATCTATTCTTATATTTCGAAAACAACCAGCGCCAAATTCAGGTTACCGAGCTCACATCGGAAATAACAACCTTAGAAACACAGAACGAGCAAAGCCAACAGAGCCAGCGTCAGCGTGGAGAGCAAGTAGAGCTGATGCAATCCACTCAATTAGAGCTGGCAACAATGATTAGAGAGTTGCAATCTGCTTTAACCAACTTAAAAGCAGATTATCAAAAGAGTCAAGAAATTGCCTTACTGTCGGCTCAGCAACTTGAGCTCGCCAAGCAGCAAGCAAAGAAGTTTGAATTAGACCTCGAAACCACTCGTCGCCAGCTCACCAATGCTGATGCTACGATTGCGAATTTGAAGCGAGCCTTAGAAAATCGCACCCACGTATCGAACAGCGCTTCTCCCATCGACTCTGTGTCTTTAAGTAATCTAATCAAAGAAGTTAAAGCCATAGATCCAAACAATGAAATTGGCATTGTACAAAAATCGGATCAGTCGATTTCAATCAGCATTCCGCTAGAAACTCTATTTGTGCCGGGCACCGTGCAATTACGCGCTAATGCAAAAGACTTATTAGCGCCCATTGCAGAAGGGTTAAATGGCTTTCAAGACAAGAGTATATTGGTTATTGGGCACAGTGATGAACGCCCGATCACCTCATCTTTGTCACAAAACTACCCGACAAATTGGGAACTCAGCGCTGTACGAGCCTCAAAGGTTCTGGTTAACCTAATCGACCAAGGTGTTAATAGCAATCGCTTTACCGTAGCAGGCAAGGCGGCCAATGCACCAATTAGAGATGAATCGGATGCCACTGCTTGGAAAGTCAACCGACGCATCGAAATCGTCATCGACTAAAAAAACGTCAATTTTTCGCTAACCGATTGATTTTTTTAATTAATTTTAGAAAAGTTCTTGCAATGTGATGAGGCAATGTTAATATTCGCGCGCTTTCGAAATGAGCACAGTGTCCCGTTCGTCTAGCGGTTAGGACACCGCCCTTTCACGGCGGTAACAGGGGTTCAAGTCCCCTACGGGATGCCACTTAATTTCAGCAAAGCAAAGAAAACTGTGTGTCCCGTTCGTCTAGCGGTTAGGACACCGCCCTTTCACGGCGGTAACAGGGGTTCAAGTCCCCTACGGGATGCCATTTCTTACCGGCTATTTAACGCCGAAATGGTATTAGCCATTTTAAGTATAATCTGATCTTTCACTTTCCCCTTCAAAGCATGATCCAACGCATCCAGTAATTTATGATCGACTCTAAGCAGCGCAGAAAGCTGATTGGCTAATACCCATGTACTTCGTGGCGTACCCAGCGCAAAACCTATCTCACCAAACATGTCTCCAGGCTCAATGGTTGCCAACGGCGACACATCTTTCTGTCTGAGCAATACCCTAGCCTCGCCACTTAACAATATATAGAAGCAGTTATCCTTAGCATCTCGCTCAATGATGGCTTCGTCGGTGTTGGCAATATAAATTTGCGCGTGCTCCGCCATTTGTGCTCGATCTTCACTAGTAAATGCATCGAAAATGGGGATTTTTTTCATCAATTGGATGATTTTGGACACAGATACCTGACTGGATCGCTTCATGAATACACTTCCTATTCCTGCACAAATAATGAGTGCAGCCTTTATAGTCTGAGACAAGTCATTTAAGCTAACGGCGATAAAAATAGCTTCTATTAATAGGATTATAGACATGATTTCAAAATGGGCAGGTCGATTTGTGCAAATGGCGCAACTAGTTGGTTCTTGGAGTAAAGACCCGTCAACACAGGTTGGTGCGGTTATAACTCGCAAGAATCGTATTGTGTCGTTGGGATTTAATGGCTACCCGCACGGAATATCAGACAGCGCAGATACAGATGATCGTGAAATGAAGCTACTAAAAACACTTCACGCCGAAGAAAATGCTATTTTATTTGCTGGGCGAGATTTAACTCAGTGCGAAATCTGGGTCACTCATTTCCCATGCCCTAACTGTGCAGCTAAAATCATTCAGACAGGGATTTCTGTGGTACATTGCCCTGAACAAAGCGAAGATTTTTTATCGCGTTGGGGTGAAAAAATCAAAATCAGTGAAGATATGTTTAAAGAAGCCGGTGTAGAAGTAGACTGGGTTCCCACCGGCGAAATGACTAACTTGTCTTAAATTGGTGAACCGATTCATCTAATTCATTTGCGACTAAGCTAAGACCAGCGATGCTGCTGGCAACTTGCTTAGCTTGGTCGGCTGTTTCTTGTGCATTACTGCCAACCGATTGCATTAAGAGTGCAATTTGGTCGGTGGTTGCATTTTGCTCCTCGGCGGCGGCTGCAATGGAAACATTCGCAGCGCTCAAATCGCTTATCGACTTTACAAAATGCGTGAACTTAGCACCCGTCTCCAGTGAAGTTTTCGACACGCTTTCCGACGCCGCCCTTGATTGCTCAATAACCTGCACGGCCGCTCTTGACTGTTTAGTCATTTGATCAATTTTAGAGCGAATCTCTTCGGTAGATTTAGCTGAATTGCCAGCCAACGTTCTCACTTCATCGGCCACTACGGCAAAGCCTCTTCCTTGCTCTCCCGCCCTAGCGGCTTCAATGGCGGCGTTTAAGGCCAATAAATTGGTTTGCTCAGCAATGCTTTGGATCGTCTCTAAAATTCCTTCGATACTGCTAACCCCGACATCCAATGATGAAATGACTTCTACCGCCTCTTGCATTTGAATATCCAGCTTTTCAACCGAGGCGACGGTGGTATTGATCATCTGCTCAATTGAACTGGCTTCTTTTTCACCCTCTTGCATATTTTGGCTGGTCTGTTCTGCAATAGACGCTACTTCACCAATCGACAGTGACATTTCACTGATCGCAACGGCAGCCTGTTCAATTTCCAGGCGTTGGTTTTCGATCTTCACTTGAGTCTTTTCCGACACATCTCGGGTTTGACTCACAATTTCATTCACCTTGAGGCTTTCAGCCTCAATATCTAAAACCATGCTACGCAATGCCACCACTAATCTATTGATGCGTCGTGCTATTGCCGAAAACTCGTCATTATTTTTCAATGTTAAGCTGGCGGTTAAATTCCCTTCACTGACTTCACTAATATAACGATTTAAGGCTTTAATCGGTTTTCGTATTGAAAACACAACAAGAGCGGCAATGATCACCGATAAAAATAATGCCAAAACACCGACCAGCACAAGACGAATGTAGGTTTCAGAAACTTTGGCAGCAGACTTTGCGGCAACTTTGTTTGCTTCTGTGGTTATTTTTGACGAAATCACACTCAATTCAGCAACCACTTCTTTAAGCTCTGAAGCCACCTCATCAACATTGCGATTCAATGTACTTTTTAACTGTAAGTAACTGTTTAAAGTAGGTGCAATTCCACCTGTTTCTTGCACAAGCCCAATAACTTTTTGCACGGATGTCGTGACCACTTTTAAGTTGTCGGCAAAAAATTTATCGGAACGGGCAAACCCTAAAAGGCGCATAGCAAGGCGACCGTAATCGTCTGCGAATTGACTAAACTGGCGCTGTGATTGAGAAAAATCTTCTAAATTATTCGCGTAACTTATTTGTAGCGCTAAACTGGTCCCTCGATCTATGATGCCTTTTGCTTCATAAACTAACTTCTGCGCAGAGGGGTCAAAGGTTTCTTCAATGAGCATAGGCAATGAAATCTCTAACTCTTCTCGTACGTCAGCTAGGGCCGCCCTTTTATTCACAATGTCATCGAGGGATTTAAGACTAAGTCGGTAGTCCCCAATATCTCCGTTCGCACGCTCTGAAAGTGCCGATATACGGCCAGACAGCGAATCTACTTGTTTGAGGTTCTTTTCTTGCAGCGGCATTGAACGCAAAGCCTGTGTGAGCACTTGTGATTGCTCATCAAAGAGTTTTATATCGGCCTGAATACTTTGCGAAGCAAAATTCAGCTCCGCCAGAGATTTTGCATTAAAGCCTTCAGACAGGTGCAACGTAAGATTCAACGCAGCTTGCTGTAATTGACTGGCCGCCCTTTCCGCTGGATTGGCCGAATTTACAATAACATCTAAATTAGACTTAATATTGGTCAAGCCGCTGACACTCATTAAAGTAGACAACAAAATGCCGCCCGCTAACACAGCAAACCCAGTTATGAGTCGGCCGACTACTGTTAAATTATTGATCATTTAAAACCTTTGAGTTTATTTTTAGATTTATAAGACTGCTCGGCACTGTCACTTTGAATAATGGAGAGCCGAGCTAAATGAGAATATTACTGATCGCTTTCCAATTGTGCCATGAATTCTACACCTTTAACGGCACGAACCCAGCCTTGGTATAGTTGTTCTGATTGTGCTTGCGGCATGGTCATTTCAAACTCATGTTCTTCGGCCCAAAGCTCAGACAATTCATCCAGCGAATCAAAAACGCCTAAAGCTAAACCGGCCAACATAGCCGCACCTAAAGCGGTTGTTTCTGTTACAACAGGTCTATCTACTTTGACATGCAAAACATCAGATAAAAACTGCATTGCCCAATCATTTACGACCATACCCCCATCTACGCGAATCCTTTTTATTTCATTCAAACCATCTTTAGCCATGGCTTCTAGCAAATCTCGTGTCTGATAAGCCACCGATTGTAGGCCGGCCGTTACAATTTCTTTAGGACCGGTATCCCTTGTCATTCCAACAAGTGCACCTCTTGCCTCTGGGTTCCAGTACGGCGCACCAAGCCCTGTGAAAGCGGGCACAAGATAAACAGATTGATGAGCGCCGACCGATTCGGCCATCGCTAATGATTCACTGGCATGGTCAATTAAACCAATTCCATCACGCAACCACTGCATCGTGGCGCCTGCCATAAAAATACTGCCCTCGATGGCGTAGGTGGTTTTTCCTTGGATACGATAGCCTACGGTTGTTAGTAGCTTATTGTGTGACGCAATCGCTTTGTCACCTGTATTCGCTATGACAAAACACCCTGTTCCATAAGTGCTCTTTACCATGCCAGGCGAGAAACATGCCTGCCCAATCAACGCGGCTTGCTGATCACCCGCAATGCCGGCTATTGGCAACGATACACCCAGTATGTCTTTGTGGGCTTCACCAAACACAGAATCGCAATCTTTTACTTCCGGTAACATAGACTCAGGAATATCAAAAAGAGACAGTAAATTTGAGTCCCATTGCTGAGTATGTATATTAAATAATAGAGTTCTTGAAGCGTTGGTCGCATCGGTAGCATGCACAGCGCCATTGGTTAAACGCCACAACAAAAAGCTATCTACAGTGCCGAATAAAAGGTCCCCTTTTGTTGCTTTTTCCCGAGCATCGGGAACGTTTTCAAGAATCCAACGGACTTTAGTAGCCGAAAAGTATGGATCCAGTACTAACCCTGTTTTTTGAGTAACGGTTTCTTCAACGCCCTGAGCTTTTAGACGGTGGCAATAATCGGCTGTCCGCCTGTCTTGCCAAACAATGGCATTATATATCGGCTCACCTGTGTGCTTATCCCAGACCAGAGTTGTTTCACGCTGGTTGGTAATGCCCATTCCAACAACGTCTTGAGCTTCTACCTTACACAGCACCTCTTTTGCCACAGTTAAGGTGGTATCCCAAATGGCATTTGGGTCGTGTTCTACCCAGCCATTTTCGGGAAAAATTTGTTCAAACTCTTGCGCTGAGGTATGCACAATTTTACCAGCAACATCAAATAGAATGGCTCTTGAGCTCGTTGTGCCTTGGTCGATCGATAGAATATAACGTGCCATTAAAGGAGTCCTTATTATTATTTCCTTACATACTTTACAGTCGAACGGTGCTTTTTTGTAGCGTTAAAACCTTTTTAATTTCGATCAAAAATCAACCATAACAAAAAGTTCTTGAAAACGTTACCAAGGCATTACATAATGATTTTCGTCCAAGTTAAAAAATACAAATATAAGGGCTGATATCTTGACTTCATCCACTCAAAAACCACTGTTAGAGCGCCTTACGCCTTGGCTCTTTATGTTGCCAGCGTTGATCCTATTTGTGGTCTATGTGATTTACCCCATCGTGCAAAGTATTTCGTACAGCTTTTATGAATGGGACGGCATCGGCCCTAAGTATTTTATCGGCTTTCAGAACTACATTGACCTGTATTACGACCCTCAATTTTGGACCGCTCTTTGGAACAATATTCTGTGGTTAGTCTTCTTTATGTTGGCTGTGCCAATTGGATTAGGCATTGCTTTATTCTTGAATCAAGAAGTGCTTGGCATTAGAGCCGTTAAATCGCTCTTCTTCTTTCCGTTTGTCATATCTCAAGTCATCATCGGCATTGTTTTCGCATGGTTCTATGACCCTGGCTACGGTCTACTAAAGATTATTGTCGGCTTTTTTGGGTTTGATCCTATCCCTGTTTTGGCCGACGAAACACTGGTCACCTACGGCATTATTGCAGCAGGTCTATGGCCACAAATAGCTTACACAATGATTCTATTTCTCACAGGGTTAAACAACCTACAGCCCGAGCAAATTGAAGCGGCACGCATGGACGGAGCAAAAGGCTGGACCATGCTTAGGCATGTCATATTGCCACAACTAAGGCCGGCCACTTTTATCGCTATTGTTGTCACTGTAATTGGAGCGTTAAGATCGTTTGACCTTGTTGCATCAATGACGGCTGGCGGACCTTATGGCAGCTCGACAGTATTAGCGTATTTCATGTACGAACAAGCAATTTTTAATTACCGCATGGGCTATGGCGCGGCCATTGCTACCGTATTATTTCTAATCATGTTGATCTACATCGCCTTCTTCTTGTGGCGCATGTTAAAAGACGAGAGAGGCTAGCCGTATGTTCCCGACTCCCATCGCCGAAACCCGCAAATTTACACAAGTCTCTTATAAAGTTGCTTTACCAATTGCGATTATTTTGTGGCTACTCCCATTAGCCGCAGTTTTAATGACATCCGTACGCTCTATTGCTGATATTAACGCGGGTAACTACTGGGGGATTCCTGAATCCTTTAACTTAATTGAAAACTACTCAGCCGTTTTTGGCTCGACCAATATGGCTCGCTACTTACTGAACAGTATTTTAGTCACTGTGCCGGTTATGTTTGGTTCTGTTTTATTAGCCACGCTTGCCGGTTTTGGTCTTGCGAAATTCAAATTTAAAGGTCGACTTGCCGTATTTGCATTATTTATTGGAGGCAACTTTGTACCCTTTCAAATTTTAATGATCCCCGTAAGAGATTTAACCATCAGCCTTGGCATGTACGACACGGTTTGGGCGCTCATTTTGTTTCACCTTGCTTTTCAAACGGGTTTTTGCACGATGTTTATGCGGAATTTCATTGTCGGCATTCCGGATGAATTACTTGAGAGTTGCCGTTTAGAAGGTGCCTCAGAATGGAAGATTTTTAACTCAATTATATTACCTTTAGTTCGACCCGCTCTAGCGGCATTAGCTGTCCTTATTTTCACCTTTGTATGGAACGATTATTTTTGGGCTTTAGTGTTGGTTCAAAGCGATGAAGTTCGCCCAGTTACGGCTGGTATCAGTGCCCTTCGAGGTCAATGGTTGGCTTCGTGGAATCTTATTTCAGCCGGTTCAATAGTCGCAGCCTTACCGCCCGTGATCTTATTTTTCGCAATGCAGAAGCACTTTATTGCAGGCTTAACGTTAGGCGCTACCAAGGGTTAATCATATGAAGGTTCTTAATTCGAAAAATACATCATTGGTTATCTCCCTTGAAAACAAGGATGCTCGGCTAATTTATTTAGGTCCAAAACTAAAACAACCTTACTCCGAAAGTGAACTGTCAAATCTTGTATTACCTCCGCTCGCCCAAGCGGGGCTGGATGAAATTCAACACTTAAGTTTAGCGTCTACATACGCCGATGGTACCTATTTAAATCCATCATTGAAGTGCCATCGAGCTGGGCAAGACTGGGTTATTCAATGGACAAATGTTGACTGCGTCAGCGAAGATAAACAGCTGACTCTTTCATTTAATGACTGTCACGCCAACATTCGGTTAAACCTTCGTATTACCATTGACGAAGCAACCGACACTTTTTGTTTCGAAACCAGCGTTACAAATACAGGTAAAGAGACTCTAGAGCTTACGCAGTTGTTAACGTCGTTGCCCGTTCCTTCTCATTTTAAAAAGTCGATGCATTTTTCTGGCCGTTGGGTGAATGAGTTTCAGCCCATTGAATCAACGATTCCTACAGGAACACTAGAATTAACCAACCTGAAAGGCCGCACCTCTCAGGATCACTTCCCTGGTTTATTGCTGGCTGAACATGCTTTTAGAAATGAGAGCGGTGAATGTTATGGCATGCACCTTGGTTGGAGCGGAAACCATACGCAACGTATTGAACGGAATCAGCTTGGACTTACTCAGTATCAAGCGGGCATCTATTTAATGCCAGGTGAAGCGTTGTTGACAATGGATCAATCATTTCATAACGCACCGCTCTATGTAACGACAACCCAGGCTGGGTTGGCTGGTATTAGCGAAAACTTTCAAAAATTTGTGCGAACAAACATTCTGACCTTCCCAACATCGACACCCCGCCCTATACATATTAATACTTGGGAGGCCGTATATTTTGATCACAACCAAGAAGGGTTAGATGCTCTCGCTCAAGCGGCTCATCAAGTAGGCGCAGAGCGATTTGTGCTGGATGATGGTTGGTTTAAAGGGCGAAGAGACGATACAACTGCATTGGGTGATTGGGTTATCGATCAAGACGTTTATCCAGAAGGTTTTGCACCGCTTGTCAAATCACTCTCAAAAAACAATTTAGAGTTTGGTTTATGGTTTGAACCGGAAATGGTCAGCACTGATTCGGACCTTTTTCGTGCTCACCCTGATTGGGTTCTAGCCATTACTAATAGGCATCAACCCAGCGGACGAAACCAATGGGTTTTAGACATGTCCAACCCAAGCGTTGTGGATTTTTTATTTACTAGTATTGGTAACGTTCTCAAGGCACACCCTATTCGATATATTAAATGGGATATGAACCGCGACCTGTTGCAAGCAGGGGATTACACAGGGAAAGCGGCCTATGCAGACTATGTGCACGGACTTTATAATTTATTAGCTCGCATTAGAACCGCTTTTCCAAACGTAGAAATAGAATCTTGCTCCTCTGGCGGTGGCCGTATGGACTTCGGCATTTTAAAGCATACTCATCGTTTTTGGTTAAGCGATTGTAACGATGCGTTAGAACGACAACGCATGCAACAATGGGCCAGTTTGTTTTTCCCAGCAGAAGTTTTAGGGTCACATATTGGACCCGATACCAGCCATACAACACGTCGCACCCATTCAATGCAAGTACGAGCTGCGACGGCACTTTTTTGCCACTTAGGTATTGAGTGTGATTTAAGACAGCTAAACCAGGCCGATCAAGCTGAATTAACAACCTATCTGAATTTGTATAAAGATATTCGAGAAGACATCCATTCAGGTATTCGCGTGCCTTTAACCTGCCCAGACGAAAACCAAATTGGCTTTTTCGTGAAAGGAGCATCAAACGGTTATATCAGTATTTTCCAAAAGGCCATGCCGGAGTTTTCTGTTCCGGGCTTTTTGCGAATTCCTTATTTAATACCAGATCAACAATATCAAATTAAAGTACTGATTCAACCGCAACACACCCAACACCTCATGAAGAAAAAGCCGCATTGGTTAGAACAACCAAAAGTAAAGGTGCAAGGTGAATGGCTAATGAACAAAGGGTTACCACTACCGGTGCTTGACCCTGAAACTATTTTAATTCTCAAGCTTGAAGCTTGTGATTAAAAAGTAAAAAGGTCTAAAGGGACCTTAAGATAACCCTTTAAAAGAAATGAAGTCGTCAAAAACAATAAAGAAGGACTAGGCTATGTCTCTAAAGAAAATATTTACCGCAAGCGCTATCAGCGTTGCAATGATGACTCAAGCTTTAGCAGGTACATTGGTGATCAACTCAAACCAATCTGACCCTGCTCCCAAAAAAGCTTGGGCAGAACTCATTCAACGCTTCCAAGCCGAAAATCCAGACATTGATGTAAAAGTCAATGAGTACGACCATGAAGGCTATAAAAGCGCCATCCGTAACTGGTTAGTTACGTCACCACCAGATGTCGTTTTTTGGTTTGCTGGTAACCGAATGAAATATTTCGTTGAACGTGGATTGTTAGAAGATGTTTCTGATGTTTGGGCAGATAATGCACTTTCAGATTCTATGTCTTCGACAAAAGCATCCATGTCGGTTGATGGAAACCAGTACGGCGTTCCCTATTCTTTTTACCAATGGGGCATGTACTACAACAAAGATATGTTCGACAAATACGGACTTTCAGAACCAAAAACTTGGGAAGAATTCTTAGCTGTTTGTGAAACGCTAAAAAGCAATGGCATTGCGCCGATCACCATAGGTACTAAGTATCTTTGGACTGCAGCTGGTTGGTTCGATTACCTCAACATGCGTACCAATGGGCTGGAATATCACATCGATTTAATGGATGGAAAAATTCCTTACACCGATGCGGGAGTACGCAAAACATTTGCAAACTGGAAGCAACTTATCGACAAAGGTTACTTCTTAGAAAACCATGCTTCTTACAGCTGGCAAGAAGCGCAAGCGCCAATGTTTAACGGTGAAGCCGCCATGTACCTAATGGGTAACTTCTTAACGCCAAACTTCCCAGAGGGCACTAACTTTGATTTCTTCCAATTCCCTGAAATCAATCCAGGTGTTGGCATGTTTGAAGATGCGCCTACTGACACAGTGCACATCCCTGCACGTGCAAAGAACAAAGAAGATGCACGTAAGTTCTTGGCTTATGTTGCCAAAGCAGAGAATCAGACGATTTTGAATGAAGTACTGAACCAATTACCACCAAACAAATACTCAGATTCCGCAGACAACAAGTTCTTAGTGGAAGGCAGTGCAATGTTAGGTGCCGCTGATGGAACAGCACAGTTTTATGATCGCGATACCGACCCTGCCATGGCTTCTGAAGGCATGAAAGGTTTCCAAGAATTCATGATCAACCCCGATCGTTTGGATAAAATTTTAGATAACTTAGAGCGAGTACGTAAACGCGTTTTCCGTAACTAATAATGCTCGAACAATAAAAGGCTGCTTTCGCAGCCTTTTTTTTGCTCATCAATTAAGCGTAATAGTTTTTCGTTGCTCAGAAGAAAGATGCGCTTTTTCAATTAATTCAATCACAGTAAGCACATCCTCGTGAGGTACAGGGTTGGCGCCACCACTTTGTATAGCAGAAGCAAGCTGCATCCAGAACTCACCGTAATTTCCAGGTACGGTTTTTACTCCTGATTGAGAGCTTTCTTGATACAACTGCCCCCACTGACTGTCATGTTCCGCTCCCCACTGCTCTCCTAAAACCGACTCCCCTGCCTTCAATGCATTCTCTTGAACATCCAAACCATGTTTAATGTAACTCCCTACAGTACCCTCAACACTGAATCGCATATTAGGCCCAGCTTGAAAACAGCTACTACCTAAGATCACTTCATGTGAAGGGTATTGGCACCAAATTTCAAAAACATCATCACTTTTAGCGCCCGTTCTTAGTTTTGAAACATTTGCGGTAATAGACAACGGCCTGCCAAACAGAGCGACCATTTGATCTAACAAATGAGGCCCTAAATCCCAAAGGATACCGGCCCCATCTATGGCACTTTCACGCCAACGCTCTCTTACAGCGGGTCTAAAGCGATCGAAGCGAGAAACAAACCGTCCAAGTGAACCTAATGTGCCGTTTTGAAGCAGAGACTTAACGGTTAAAAAGTCACCATCCCATCGTCTGTTCTGAAATACACTGAGAACCTTTTGTTCTGTTTTGGCAATATCAAACAACAAAGTTGCATGACAATGGTTTAATACCATTGGCTTTTCTACAACAACGTGCAAATCCATTTCGAGTAATTGCTTTACTTGTTCAAAGTGCAAATGGTTTGGCGTAGTAACAATGGCCAAGTCATATTCGCCACTGGGGATGGCGTCAATAGCATCATATACTTTAACCAATGGGTGTTTTTTTTGAATGACATCTGGCTTTGAACTTACCGAACCAAGCCATTCAAAAGACTCAGACGCCAACAAAAAAGGGATATGAAAGGTTTGAGCCGAAAAACCATGCCCAACAACTAGGGTACGAATCATTCATTACTCCTACATAAATATTAATAAGACTCCTGCAGAATACCTCGATAAAAAGCACCAAGATAATATTTTAATGTAACAAAGTTGCAGCTATATCAAGCCACTCATCGCTCAAAAGGTACTAGGTTGGGAAGTGTTCGTTAACAGGTTACACTTACCGTTAACGAAACGCGTTCTAAGGGCAGTTTGTGCGAAAAGGATTACTTATTTCAGGATACCACTCGTTAAGCCAAGCGAGCTGGGCTGACTTTATAATTGAAGAGTTGACGCATATTGATTGGTCGATGATAGCCTTACCTCCGAGGTATTTTTCTTGGCGCATGCGAGGTAATCCTTTATCTATTGGCCAATTAGCCCCTGAGCTTGTGACCCGAGAATACGATGTTATTTTAGCAACAGCATCGGTCGATTTGGCCACCATTCAAAGCATTTATCCTGCATTGCGAAATACCTCGAGCACACTGTATTTTCACGATAACCAATTCGACTATCCCGCGGCTAACAACCCCCAAAGTGTCGTAGATTGGCAAATTACTCATATTTATTCCGCGATAAGAGCGAACAAACTACTGTTCAACAGCCAATACAACCAGGACTCCTTTTTAAACGGCGTGAAGCGCTTAATGAAAAAAATGCCCGATTTAGCCCCTAAAAAGCTGCCCGATGAGTTAAAGAAAAAGTCAGTTATCCTACCCGTACCAATTAAACCATTTCCGACTCAGAGAACGGTAAGAGCAACAAATCATTTACGTGTTATTTGGAACCACCGATGGGAATGGGATAAATGCCCTGACCTACTCGAGGCTACTGTAAATATTCTAGAAGCATCCAATGCATCTATAGAAGTCATCATTACGGGGCAAGAGTTTCGAACAAAACCTGAGAACTTTGAACGCTTACAACGGAAAAGCACAATTGTCAGCCATTGCGCTTTTGTAGAAAATGAATCGGACTATCACGCACTTTTGTCGAGCTGTGACATAGTGTTATCGACAGCCATTCATGAGTTTCAAGGCATTGCGGTACTCGAAGCCGTGGCCGCAGGATGTGTACCCTTGCTCCCGAATAGACTGAGCTACCCAGAGATGTATTCGAGCGATTACTTATATGAATCGAACGGTAATTTTGAGCAACAAGGGCAAAAAATAGCCAACAAATTGAAGTTATGGAAAGAATTCGGACTGCCCAAAGCGCCCGATATGAGCCATTTTTATAGATCTAATCTGAAAAATGATTATAAATTTGAACTGTAGTTAAAAGATATTTATAGCTTTATTTGTCGAAATTCTAAAGATTTAACGTTTTATGTGCTCAACTTCGGTAACTTTATACTCAAACTACTTAAATGATTGACCAAATATTCAACAAAATATCCACTAATTTTACTTCCTGTCTTGTTGGTCTTTGCAACTAAAACCTATATATTAATTTAAAACTAAGATCTGCATTTTAAATTCTAATGGCCTCAAAATAATTTAAACAAGCCTATTAGAATGAAAAATGCCATCAATATAGGGTTTTACCATGACCAGAAAATTGCTTTTGATTGCATTTACGCTTATCGGGATAGCCGCTTTGCCGTCTACCACCTTTTCAGAAAATGGAGACCTGCCATTGGTTAACTTGTTAACCGAAAACTATGGAGAGTTTAACTACAGTCTGACCAATAGAGACTATGAGCACAAGGCGGAAGATATCGGTGGTACAGCCACCGAAATTGTTAAGAAGATCATGGCCGATAGCGGAATTCCTTATCGCATGAAGCTAAGAAAGTGGACGGTTTCCTATGAACGTGCTTTAGATCGCCCAAATTACGGAGTGTTTTCAACCTCTCGCACAGAAGCTCGTGAGCCGCTTTTTGAGTGGATTGGCCCAGTTGCCAGATATGAACTTGCACTCTTTGCCAAAAAAGGCAGCAACATAAGCATCTCTTCAATTAGTGATTTAAATAATCTAAGAGTTGGCGGATACCAAGGTGATGCAGCCACCAATATTTTGGAAGCACAAGGCATTGCCGTATCTACTTTAACCAACGACTCATTAAACCCTAGGCGCTTACACGAAGACTTGATCGATGTTTGGGTCAGTGGCGTTAAAAAAGCTTATCAACTTTCAGAAGAAGCTGGCTACCCTGACATTGAGAAAGTATTTACGGTGCGAACCGTAGACATGTACTTAGCCATGAATCTAAATTCAGACCCCATTGTTTTACAGAAATTACGAGACTCGTTCAGCAAACTGCAAAACAGTGGAGAGATAAATTTAGATTAAAAGCATAAAAACAAGCTTATTGGCAAAGGACTGCAGCTCAAGTGCTGACATTGAGTTTTTAAAGACACTCGTTACTTAAGCACTTCAGACAACAAACCACAAGGCACTCGTTCGTCGACAATTCGGCCATCACGAGCAGGGTCATCACCTTCACGTATGTCCCATTGCATCCCGTACTTTTTATTGATCAAATTTACGATATCGAAAAACGACAGTTCGTTCTCATTGCCTCCTACGTGGTAAATACTCGGAGCAGCGGCGGCCATTATATCTAGTAGGCATTGCATAGTGTGCTGGACGAAAGCAACAGCAGGGAGCCATTTGGTACTGGCATAAAGGAAGCCCTTCTCATTGTGCATATCACGCACATGGGTTAACAGGTTGTCGGCTTCGAAGGTATCGAACATCTGCCAACCTAAACGTGCGATGATTGTATCTGGGTTAGCTTCTAATGCAGAGTTTTCGCAAGCTATTTTGTAGCAGCCGTACTCACTAGTTGCGTCTGGTTTTCTGTCTGGAGTGAATGGTCCTTCGCTACTAGGCTCAAACACGCTTTCAGTGCTGGTAAAGAGAAACGCTATGCCTAGTTCTTTCGCTATACTTGCTAAAATAGCAACCCATTTTTCTGGGCCCGTAGCCAGGTGGAAAATAGAATCGATATTGTGATTCTTTAAATACCTCACTTGAGCTGTTCGATCTTCAATGTTAATAACTGTGCGATCGAATGGGACTACATTTACTTCTTTTCTTTCCAGAGCTTCTTTTAAGTAGGGTGCTAGCCGACCATTGAGGCCAGTCACTAAAACGTTTTTCATAATCTTCTCCAGCTTGATAAATCAAGCATAAAGAATCTTAGCGATTTTTCAGGATGGAATTATAGTGGGGTGCAATTTATGAGGGTTTTTACTCAAATAAGCCATTTGACATGTTTATTTCAACCATTCATATTAAGCTCCTTTTTAAATGGACTAAAAATAAAAATGAAACCTACTCTTTTTGCAACCGCCATTATCCTTGGATTAATGGGCTGCAACTCAGAAGACTCAAATACTGAAAGCCTAAACAAACAATATTCAATGACAAGCTTACCCGAAGGTTTTCAAACCTTTTCTGAAGCCGATTCGACCAACCGTGGCACTTTGCGTAGCACAAACGAACCTGTCTATGTATTCAAATCACTAACAAATGGATCGACAGACATAAAATTCTATTCAAGCGATGGCGAAGAGATAACAAGCATTGATACACCTAAAATTTTAGATATTCGTGATATTAATCAAAACTATGCGGCTATTAATATTGAAAATATTGACATAACCGTGGGCACCGAAAATTACTCTGGTAATTACACCCTTATCTACGATAAAAAAACCGGCAGCCTGTACCCGCTAATCGAAAACAACACCCCTATTGAATACAGGGTTGATGCAGAGCATGAGTATTGGTACACCGATACACGATTTAGCAATATTGCCGATACTTCTAAGCTTTACTTTAGACATACCGATGCTAAATCGCTGCATATAGCTGAGTTAAATGAAGGCGCATTTATAGTAACTAAGATCTTCGACGATTACGCTGGATATTTGGTGGTCGATAAAGACGGCACTATTCTTCGTAAAAACTGGAGTGGTGGTGATTTCATTTGGGTAGACCCAGAAACGTTAGAGCAAACAACACTAGCCGCCAGTACAGACGTACGTCCATTCTTAATCAATGGTCAATTACACGGCTACAACCAAACAGATAACAATATTTATGAACTAGACCGTGACGGATTAAATTTAACGCTGACAAGCTCACCATGGACAACAGAAGAATACCGAGTGTCTAGCTACTCTGTTAAACGTGGCAATTATGAAATGACCGATGAATGCAACGTGTTTCAATTTAACCAAGACACGAAAACAATTGCAAAAGTCGCTTCAGAAAATCAAACAGCTGGTGGAAGGAAAGCGGCCGCTGCTGGCAATAATACTCTTTTCTGTTTATTTGGCGGCACAACGGACAACAGCACCCCGAAATTTGCGGCCTTTAACTTAAATGAACTTAAATTGGAACTTTTCAATGCATCTAATGGCACCACTGTGAATGCTGGTGAGCGTTTATCTGTTGTAAGTGACCATGAGTTAATGTTTTACGACAACACTCAAGGAACACTTACTGAGTACTATATTAAAATTGACGGAACTGAATACCAGAAAGAAAATTCGACTGGCAGAGTCAATGTGATTCGACATTTGAGAAATTAATTTACCTAATAAGGCTAGCTCGGAAACTTCCTGCGCTAGCCTTTTTTATATATGCACAAGGTAAACTAAAATCTAGCATTAAACGTATCTAAACAGATACACAATTAATTGACGAAAAAAAGCCAACCATTTCTGATTAGCTTCTTTTAAGAATTTGGAGCGGGAAAGGAGGCTCAACCGGTCGACGCTCGATCCTGACCCCTTGGGGTCGGAACGAAAAAAAAGCCAACCATTTCTGATTAGCTTCTTTTAAGAATTTGGAGCGGGAAAGGAGGCTCAACCGGTCGACGCTCGATCCTGACTCCTTGGGGTCGGAACGAAAAAAAGCCAATCATTTCTGATTAGCTTCTTTTAAGAATTTGGAGCGGGAAATGAGGCTCAACCGGTCGACGCTCGATCCTGACTCCTTGGGGTCGGAACGAAAAAAAGCCAATCATTTCTGATTAGCTTCTTTTAAGAATTTGGAGCGGGAAAGGAGGCTCGAACTCCCGACCCCAACCTTGGCAAGGTTGTGCTCTACCACTGAGCTATTCCCGCATTTGAATCGCTACTTTCACTTACGACTCGTGTTCTTTAATACATTTCTAAACTTAGAAAACCAAGTTTAAGTGGCATCCCGTAGGGGACTCGAACCCCTGTTACCGCCGTGAAAGGGCGGTGTCCTAGGCCACTAGACGAACGGGACACTGTGTGCTTCAAGAACGAGCGCTATAATACATCGAAATTTCGTCAATGCAACATTTTTTTGTTAAAAATCAACAAATTACCGTTGTTTTGAAGTTTGCCTTGAAATTTTTAGCTCATACCTTGAGTACAGTGTTTCCCAGCCATCGCATTGTGGACATTGCCAAATTAACTGGTCCGTTTGGAAGCCGCATTGATAGCACTTCTGGCGATCAAATCGTACTAGGCTTCTGGAATGGACTAACTCACCAATGACGAACTTGGCCTCATTCTCAATTGACCCGACGCCATCAAGCCAATGATCAAAAACTTTTTTAGAGCGCCCTTGTTTTGCATGGTGCTCTATTTCAGCCGCCCAATAATGGGCCGACATATCTATATTTAATTCAATCAACGCTTCTAAAATTCGGACTGAGGGCTGAGTTTGATACAAACCCTTTAAGAAGTCTGACAAGGCTTCTTGAGATTTTGTCATGTGTGACAAATGTTTAAGTGCCGGCAAAACAATATCACTTCTTAGCGGGTCTCTGATCAGCACATCACGATAAAACTTAATGCTTTCTTTGAGACGATTCTGAGCGGTAGCTAATTCAGCCGACATGAGGCTTGCGCGTACGCCCAGCGTCAATCTACGAGCCTTTTTAAGCACTTTTGCCAGCTGGGCAACATCACCTTGTCTTTTTAGCTCTAGCGCATATTCACAATAGAGGTTTACTAAGCGAATACCACCTGAACCAGGTTGTCCAAACTGCTCAACCAATGCAATGGCTTTCCCCCATTCTTGCTCCCGCTCTAGAATTGAGAGCCATAATCGAAACGCAATCTTAGAGTGCTCTTCTCCAGCGGTTTGAAGTACTTTTTCGAGCAAAACTTCAGCATGACCTAAGATACCAGCGGCATAATAGTCTTGTGCCATTTCGAGCAGAAGCTCTTCCTCTTTATAACCCGCTAAGTTAGCACTCGCTATTGCTTCGTGCACCGCTACGGCTTTATCAAACTCACCTCGGCGACGGAATAGCTCGGCTAAGGCCAAGTGAATCTCAGCATTTTCTTCGCTGACAGGGTATTTTTGCATCCACTCGCTAACATCGCCTTTAAAGGATGTTAAATCAAAATGTTTTTGATCAAGCAGAAAGCGCTTAGAGCGCAAAGAAGCGGGAAGGTACTTAGAAATATAGGTTACGAGGTTCATCAGCACCTGACCTTTTATCGGAATAACCGACTAGCCAAAAGCCCGATTATAAAGCCCACAAATATACTTAAGAACAACCAGACAAACAGAGGCAAACTGGGAGTTTGTGCATTGAGAAACGCCAATGTTGTATTGGCATTATTTGACCAACCCACTATCCAGCCCAGCACAAGAAGCACCAGAACCAGCAAAATTTTAACTAAACGCACAAAGTATCCTTATACGTTGCGTGACGTTAACTAACCTTCGAGGCAATCGTTAACCGACTCTCTCAACTCTTTACCCGGTTTAAAGTGTGGTACGTACTTACCTTCTAACTCAACCGATTCTCCCGTTTTCGGGTTACGACCCACACGAGCAGACCGATAATGCAATGAAAAGCTTCCAAAGCCACGTATTTCAATACGCTCACCTTCAGATAGGCTTTGAGCCATATGATCTAACATTGTTTTAATGGCGAGTTCAACATCCCTAACGGATAACTGATTTTGGCGTTCGACAATACGCTCAATCAGCTCTGATTTTGTCACTGTCATACCCTCCCCGACCCTCATATCGAAGCGATTAATATTTAGCCTAATTCAGCTAGCAAAATAACACAAGTATTTATTTTTAAACGGTTTTTTGGGTTTTTGGAAGAAGCTGCAAGTTTTGAGCTGCAAGCTGCAAGTAAACCCAGAAACACAGTCTACTTTGGAGCATTAAGTTTAAATTTAATTGTAGGCTTGGGGGAAGCTGCAAGTTTTGAGCTTCAAGCTGCAAGCGAAACCCAAAACACCGCCTACCTTGGGCCTTTAGGTTTAAATGTAATTTGAAGATGTGGAGGAAGCTACAAGTAAGCCCCCAAAGACCGGCTTTTAAATCTTTTGAACTTTCTTGAGACTTGAAACTTGAAGCTTGAAACTCGCGGATTCTCGAAGAGTATCCGTTCTTAGCGCTTAGCGCTTAGCGCTCCGCGCTAAACGCTACGCACAAAAAAGCCGGCAGAAGCCGGCTTTTTCAAGAAAGAACAACTAACTTAGTTGCTGCCTTCTTCTAGTTTAGCTTTGATCAGATCACCAATAGTTGTTGGACCTGCAGCTTCAACAGCTTTGTCTTTCAACTCTTTAACAGCGCTCTTCTCTTCTTCAACGTCTTTCGCTTTGATAGACAAGCTGATTACGCGGTTCTTACGGTCGATGCTAACGATCTTAGCTTCAACTTCATCACCTTCGTTTAATACGTTGCTTGCATCTTCAACTTTATCACGTGAAATTTCAGAAGCCTTCAACGTTCCTTCGATATCTTCTTCTAAAGTAATGATCGCTGCTTTAGCGCTTACTTCTTTAACAATACCTTTAACGATGGTGCCTTTGTCATTTTCAGCTGCGTACGCTGCGAATGGGTCCATATCTAACTGCTTGATGCCTAGAGAGATACGCTCACGCTCTGGATCGATAGAAAGGATCGTTGTTTCCAACTCTTCGCCTTTCTTGTACTTACGTACCGCTTCTTCACCAGACTCGTTCCAGCTGATGTCAGAAAGGTGAACCAAACCGTCGATGCCGCCTTCAAGACCGATGAAGATACCGAAGTCAGTGATAGACTTGATCTTACCAGATACTTTGTCGTTCTTGTTGAAACGGTTACCGAAATCTTCCCAAGGGTTAACAACAGTTTGCTTAATACCTAGAGAGATACGACGACGCTCTTCGTCGATATCAAGAACCATCACTTCAATCTCGTCGCCAACTTGAACAACTTTAGATGGGTGAATGTTCTTGTTGGTCCAATCCATTTCAGATACGTGAACCAAACCTTCAACGCCTTCTTCTAACTCTGCGAAACAACCGTAATCAGTTAGGTTTGTTACACGAGCTGTTACAACAGCGTCTTCTGGGTAACGAGCTTTGATTTCTACCCAAGGATCTTCACCTAGCTGCTTAAGACCTAGAGAAACACGGTTACGCTCACGATCGAACTTCAATACTTTAACGTCGATTTCATCGCCAACCTGAACAATTTCACTTGGGTGCTTAATGCGCTTCCAAGCCATGTCAGTGATGTGCAATAGGCCGTCTACGCCACCTAGGTCAACGAAAGCACCGTAATCGGTTAGGTTCTTAACGATACCCTTAACTTCTTGACCTTCTTGTAGGTTTTCTAGTAATTCTTCACGCTCTGCACTGTTGCTTGCTTCAAGAACAGCACGACGAGATACAACTACGTTGTTACGACGTTGATCAAGTTTAATAACTTTAAATTCAAGTTCTTTACCTTCCAAGTGCAAAGTGTCACGCACTGGACGGATATCAACCAAAGAACCCGGTAGGAATGCACGAACAGACTTAACGTCAACGGTGAAACCACCCTTAACCTTGCCGTTAATGATACCAGTTACTACTTCTTTTGCTTCGTAAGCTTCTTCAAGCTCAGACCAAGCTTCAGCACGCTTCGCTTTTTCACGAGAAAGCTTAGTATCACCAAAGCCGTCTTCAACCGCTTCAAGTGCAACTTTAACTTCGTCGCCAAGAGCGACTTCAATTTCGCCCGCTTCGTTTAAAAATTGAACGCGTGGGATAACGCCTTCAGACTTAAGGCCTGCGTGAACAGTAACCCAGTCAGAATCGATGTCTACAACAACACCGGTAACAATAGAGCCTGGCTCCATTTCGATCGTTAATAAGCTTTCTTCAAAGAGGTCAGCAAAAGATTCAGTCATTAATTTAAGTTCCTAAACTATAAACGTCGCCAATAAATTTATTCGCGACACTTTCCGTATTCCAGCTAACACGGGTCTATTAATAAAACTCAAACGGTCGAAATTGCTGGTCTAACCGCCGTTCGAGGCCAGTTAACGTGTCTTTTTTCGCAGTACGAATCGGACAAATCATCTGATTTCAGGGGGGCGTATTATACGGAAGAAATGCAAAAACCCAAGCTTTTTAGTGGTATTTCAAGGGTTTTTTCATGGTTTTGAAGGTTTTTAAACTTAATCGTGCGGATAATCGAAAAATAAGCCCAAATGGGCTATTTTTTCAGTTAATCAGCTAGGCCTCGGTTTTTTGCCTCTTGCTCAATAAACCGAACCACGGCTTCAATGCTCATTTCGGTGGTATCGAGTTCAATAGCATCACTGGCCGCCACCAACGGTGCTGTCTTTCGATTCATATCACGCTCATCACGTTCTTCAATGTCTGCTTTCACTTGATCGAAGTCAGCCTCGATGCCTTTAGCGGTTAATTGTGCAACTCGACGCCGAGCACGCTCATGAGAGGTCGCTGTCATGAAGATTTTTAATCCCGCCTTGGTAAATACCACCGTCCCCATATCGCGCCCATCAGCAACCAACCCGGGCTGCACAGCAAATGCTCGCTGGCGCTTTAACAATGCATCGCGTACACGGCTAAATGCAGCCACTTTAGAGGCATTGGTCCCCACCTCTTCAGTGCGTATTGCTTCGGTGACGTTGTCGTTTTCTAACATGATGACGGTTTCCCCATCTTGCTGCACAAACGTTACATCTAAATGCTCTGCAACTACGGCTAAACCGGCCTCATTGGTCATCTCAATACCATGATTCATGGCGGCTAAAGCGGTTAGCCGATACAAAGCACCGGAGTCTAAAAAATGCCAACCTAGTCGTTCAGCCAACAATGTGCTTACAGTGCCCTTACCCGCCCCTCCTGGGCCATCTAAGGTAATGACAGGTGCATCTACTTGCATGGTACTTCCTCGTAATTATGGGGTGTAATCTGTGATAGCAGAAAACGCCACCCCGTTTTCGCGTTGCTCAAGCACTTGGGTAAAGTAATCTCGAGCTGATTTAGAGCGATGAAATACGGTTTTTAAAACATCGCCATCCGATGATTCAATAGCCTGCTCTAACAGGGCTAAGTCGGATTGAAATTTGCGCAGGATTTTAAGCGTTGCGTCTTGATTGGTCAAAAATACATCGTGCCACATGGTGGGATCCGAGGCGGCAATGCGCGTAAAGTCACGAAAACCACCGGCTGCATAGCGAAATATTTCTCTATTATCCGATTCACGCGCCAAAGTATCTACTAAAGAGAAAGCCAACAAATGAGGCAAATGGCTTGTGGCGGCCAACACTTCATCGTGTCTATCTACAGGCATCGTCACAACATCGGCACCGACCGCAGTCCACAATTTTGAAATGAGCGCAATTGCGTCAGCACTGCTTTGCTCTAACGGCGTAAGAATGTGCAAATGTTTTTCAAATAAATGCGGATTAGCCGCCTTAACGCCACTTTTCTCAGCACCGGCTATTGGATGACCAGGAACAAAACAACTCGGTATTGCGCCTAATTCAGCTTCGACTTGCTTTACAACCGCGCCCTTCACACTGCCCACATCGGTTAGCACTTTTGCGCGGGGTATTAAATGCTTAATTTGCTTTAACACCGCACCAATGGCTTTAACGGGGACAGCCAAAACAATGACATCCACTTGCTCTAGATTTGAGAACTGGTCAACCACCTCATCTATCACCCCCGAATCCAACGCAATTTTAGGCACTTCGACTTGTTGATCCGCCCCCAAAACTCTGGCCGACTCAGTTGCTTTTAGCGCTTTCCCGAAAGAAGCGCCTATTAGACCCAAGCCAATAATCAATACCGACGGTTTAGAAGTACTCACTTACAACACGCCCTTAGGATAAGAGCCAAGTACTTTGACATCGACAGCCGTTTCTCGAATAGCATTAATAACCTTAATGGCCGATTCATCTTCGCAATGGCCTGCGAAATCGATGAAGAATACGTAGGTCCAATTTCCAGTCATTGAAGGACGGGTTTCTAATCGCGTCATATCAACACCGAATTCATTGAAAGGCTTCAATAAGTGGTACAGGGCTCCTGGCTCGTTACGCATAGAAACCACCAGCGAGGTCTTATCTTCGCTCGAAGGTCCAACTTGCTCGGTGCCAATAATTAAGAATCGGGTTGAGTTATCGGGTGAGTCTTCAATTTTTGATTCCACAATCTCCAAATCATATAAACTGGCCGCCAGCTCGCCTGCAATGGCCGCAGAATTCCACTCACCTTGCACGCGCTTTGCCGCTTCGGCATTACTGCTAACAGCAATACGCTCAGCATGTGGCATATGAGCGTCTAGCCACTTACGACATTGAGCCAAACTTTGCTGGTGACTGTATATACGTGAAATTTTATCGTGCTTCGTATTAGGACCCGCTAACAAGTGATGGTGAATTCGTAACTCAACTTCGCCGCAAATTTTAATGTTGGATGTAATGAAGGTATCAAGAGTATGATTCACAATACCTTCGCTAGAATTCTCAACCGGCACTACGCCATAGTTGCAAGCGCCGGCTTCAACTTCTCGGAAAACCTCATCAATGGCGGGCATCGGCTTGGTTTTTACCCATTGCCCAAAATGCTTCAAGGCAGCTTGTTGAGTAAAGGTGCCTTCTGGCCCCAAATAAGCAACCTCCATAGGCTTTTCGAGTGCCAAACAGGCCGACATAATCTCTCGAAATAACTTAGCCATGTCTTCATTACCAAGCGGCCCAGGGTTTCGATCCATTACACTGGTTAATACCTGCGCCTCTCGCTCAGGGCGATAAAACACAGCTCCAGCATTGCCGGAGGCCTTCATCTTCACTTCGGCGACTTTCATAGCACAATTGGCGCGCTTTGATATTAGGGCTAATATTTCAGTATCTAGCCGATCAATTTCTTCTCTAAGCTGCATTAATGCAGATTCATCGGCTTGAGTTAAGGATTCAGGTTTGTCAGACATAAGCATTCTCGATAAATGGTATAAATGGGGTATCTAACAGCATTGTTGGTGAAACTGGAGTATTGATCAATGCCCATTGTTTGCAACTTAGCATTGCACTGGCTGCATAATCATTGGCTGGGTCGAAAAACGCACTCAGCGGGCAATAGGTTAACGACATTGCCCGCTTAATGTTATACGAACTTAGCTTTCGTCTGAATCACTAGGCTCGTCTGAACCTTCTTGCGAAGGAGCAGCGTCGGCCGCTTCACCTGAATCGCCATCAGAAACTAGGGTTTCAATTTCTTCGGGCTCTTCAATGCGCTCAATACTCACAAGTGCTTCATCTTCAGCTACTCTGATCAAACGAACGCCTTGCGTATTTCGTCCTAACACAGAGATTTGGTCCACACCGGTACGTACCAGAGTGCCCTTATTACTGATCAACATCACTTCGTCGCCATCGAACACTTGTTTCGCGCCTACTAATGCACCGTTACGCTCACTAGTGACCATTGCAATGACGCCTTTAGTGCCACGGCCTTTCGTTGGAAACTCCTCAACACTGGTTCGCTTACCGTAGCCACGCATAGAGGCCGTTAATACCGTTCCGTTTTCTTCAGGTACGATTAACGAAATTACTTGCTGATCTTTTTCTAGTGAAATACCCCGAACACCTCGGGCTGTTCGCCCCATGGCTCGTACGTTTTCTTCTTTAAAGCGAACAACTTTACCGGCATCAGAAAGCAACATAACTTCACGCTCACCGTCGGTAAGTGCAACGCCTACTAAGTGATCACCTTCATCCAGAGAAAGCGCAATTAATCCGCTGCTACGAGGGCGAGAGAAGGCATCTAATGAAGTTTTCTTAACTGTACCGCTTGCTGTCGCCATAAAAATAAAGTGATCAGCATCGTATTCACGAATCGGCAAAATGGCTGTTACACGCTCTTCCGCGTCTAGCGGCAGCAAGTTCACCATTGGCCGGCCTTTCGCGGCACGGCTGGCTTGCGGAATCTCAAATACTCGCAACCAGTAAACCTTACCAAAGTTAGAGAAGCATAAAATGGTGGCGTGGGTGCTGGTAACCAATAGGTGCTCAATAAAGTCTTCATCTTTCAACGCTGATGCAGAACGCCCTTTACCACCGCGCTTTTGGGCTTCATATTCGGTTAACCGCTGAGTTTTCGCATAACCGGCATGAGAGATTGTCACCACCATATCTTCTTCGGTGATTAAATCTTCCATCGACAAATCTAAACGGGAGGTAAGAATTTCAGTTTTACGCTCGTCACCAAAATCGGCTTTAACTTGCTCAAGCTCTTCACGAATAATCTCCATGAGTCGCTCATAGCTGTTCAAAATACGCAAATATTCACCAATATCGTCGATAATGGCCTTATATTCACCGATCAGCTTGTCATGTTCCAAGCCCGTTAACTTCTGCAGTCGCATGTCGAGAATTTGCTGGGCCTGCTCAGGAGACAGGTGATAACGCTCATCGCGCACGCCATACTGTTCTTCGAGCTCCTCAGGGCGACAAACATCAGCACCTGCACGCTCCAACATAGCCGATACATCACCTAATGCCCAAGATCGCGCCAACATGCGTTCTTTCGCTTCAGCACCGGTTGCAGAGGTACGAATAAGCTCGATCATTTCATCAATGTTAGCCAATGAAATAGCCAAGCCTTCTAAAATATGACCACGCTGACGAGCTTTACGAAGGTCAAAAATCGTACGACGCGTAACAACTTCACGACGATGGCGAACAAATGCTTCAAGCAATTGCTTAAGATTTAGGACCTTAGGCTGGCCATCAACTAGCGCAACGGTATTGATACCAAATACCGTTTCAAGCTGCGTTTGAGCGTATAAGTTATTTAATAGTACATCGCCCGATTCGCCACGTTTTAGGTCTATCGCGATACGTAAACCGTCTTTATCGGATTCATCGCGCAGCTCGGCAATGCCTTCAATTTTCTTTTCTTTCACGAGTTCGGCAATTTTTTCAACCAAACGCGCTTTGTTCACCTGATACGGAATTTCATGAACGATAATGCTTTCACGGCCAGACTTTTCATCGACTACGACATCAGCCTTAGCTCGCATGTATATGCGGCCACGGCCGGTGCGATAGGCTTCGACAATACCTTTACGACCATTAATATAGGCACCTGTTGGGAAATCGGGGCCAGGAATGTATTCCATTAAACCGTCGATATCTATCTCAGGGTTATCTATAAGGGCTAATGCGCCATCGACGACTTCATTCAAGTTGTGCGGGGGAATGTTGGTGGCCATGCCTACCGCAATACCTGAAGAACCGTTTACCAATAAATTAGGGATTCGTGTAGGCAGTACTTCGGGGATTAATTCAGTACCGTCATAGTTTTCGACATAGTCGACCGTTTCTTTTTCAAGATCGGCCAAAAGCGAATGAGACAGTTTTTCCATACGAATTTCGGTATAACGCATGGCGGCGGCAGAGTCGCCATCGATCGAACCGAAGTTACCTTGACCATCGACCAGGGTATAGCGCATAGAGAAAGGCTGTGCCATACGTACGATAGTGTCGTAAACAGCTGAATCACCATGTGGGTGATACTTACCGATTACATCACCAACAACACGCGCCGATTTTTTATACGGCTTATTCCAATCGTTGTTTAATACATTCATGGCGAACAACACACGCCTATGTACGGGCTTAAGACCGTCTCGTACATCGGGCAATGCACGCCCAACAATAACGCTCATGGCGTAATCTAAGTATGATTGTTTTAATTCTTCTTCAATATTGATGTGAAGAATTTCTTTGGCTAGTTCACCCATCTAATTCGCTATCCTTCTTATCGAGCCTTAGCGGTTGTTCCACTGGCTACTTTCTGATGTCGCTGACTACTCACGAAAGGAGAAATCATACCACAAATCAATGAGATAGACAGTTTCAGCCGACATATAAATAGCAAGGCCTGAAAGCTTAGCTATACTCCGTTCAACAGCTGTAATTTTACCGAGGCACAACCCTATGCGGCCACTCGTGGCGGTCATTATTCCAACATTTTCCCAAACGATCGAGCAGCGAATCTGCTTAGGGTTATCTGAAGCTTTTCAGCACACCGAAATAGAAGTGCTCTTTGCGCCTGTGGGCTATATCTCAGCGCCCGAAGCTTGGCAAGAAAGTGATTTGCAATGCCATAAAGATATAGTCGACCTCAAGCCTAGCTTGGTTGTTTTTTATACGGGCGGATTAACCTACTTAACTAATATAGAAACGATACTGCGAATTTTAGACGTCTATAAAGGCATCCCCAGTATTCACATGGGGCAAAAAATAGATCAACAGCCTGCTGTACTGATAGACAATTACCAAGGCATGAGAGACTTGATTCATGCTGTTCTATTAAAGAAACCACAGCCCAAAATTGCTTTTTTGAGCGGCCCATTTTCCAATACCGAGAGTCAACTTCGCCAACAGGCGCTTTTTGATGAATGCAATACGCACGGTGTTGACCCAACCAGTATCGATATTCTCGAGGGGGACTTCACCTCTTTACACGCAAAACACACCTTTTCCGAATATTGGAAGGCACAAACCGAAAAGCCAAACATCATAGTCTGTGCCAACGACCTCATGGCGAAGGGCGTCCTAGATGCTTTTCGGCTACTAGGTATTAATTGCCCTGATGATTGCTGGGTGACAGGTTTTGACGATTTTGAATATGCTCAATACATGACGCCGGGCCTAAGTACTGTGCTTTATCCAGCTCACGAACTTGGCTTAAAAGCAGGTCGATTAGCGATAGAAATGTTAGAAGGTAAAAGACCACAAGATATACTATTAAAAACTCGACCCAAGTTAAGAGGGTCAACCGGCCACGTAAGTAGCAATCAAAAACATATGCGTGAGCGCCTTGTGGATCTTTGGCAATTTATTCAAGAACGAGACTTAACCTCAAGAAAATTTTCAATTGTTCAGCAAATTCACGCGACGGACCGTGTCGAAGATATCCTCCCAAACATTCAAAGTGATCTCGACGCTATCGCTATAGATGAAATGTTTATTTTTAAGCGTCCGAGCCACAATGCCAATGATTTTGTAGTATTTGAAAAACATCCCGATCTAACTTTTGGTGAAAAAGACTTATCCAAACACTATTGGGTGTTCTGCCCTCTTGTTACTCAGCACCTAAATTATGGATACACCTTAACGCGGTGTAATAAACATGCCGTTGAATTGGTTGAATTTTTTAGCCCGCAAATTTCAGAAATTCAACATCGTCATTTTATGCAATCTAAAAACGATCAATTGAGAACGCAGAATGAGTTATCTGAACGCATGGCTTCTCTTGGTCGGCTTGTCGCAGGGGTTGCACATGAAGTTAATACACCTGTTGGGTCGGGTAAGCTTGCGGCGTCTTCATTATTAGACGACATCAGGCAAATCTCTTCCAAGCTTCACAATAATACGATGACACGAAGTGAGTTCGACCGCTTTTTAATAGAAATGGAAGAGCACGCAAGTTTAATTTTTAATAGCTTAGACAGAGCCGCTGAGCTGATCAGTAACTTTAAACTGGTATCGGTTGATCAATCGGTTGAAGAAACTCGGCAGTTAGCGCTTGGAGAATACATCACACTTATTATAGGTAGCTTAAAGCACGAGTTTAAGCACACAAAAATCACCATCACTACCGATCTAGACGCCAGTATTGAAACCATCACTTTCCCTGGAATTGTTGCTCAACTATTAACCAACGTACTTCTCAATGCAAAACAACACGGCTTTGCTATGGGTCAAGACGAAGGAACAATTCACGTTTCACTTAAAAAAGCCCCCGAAGGCTTTAAGCTATCAATTACAGATAATGGCAAAGGTGTAAATGAAGATGCACTAGAGAACATGTTCGAACCGTTCTACACAACTGCACGCGCACAAGGCGGCAGTGGCTTAGGCATGTACATCGTTTATAACATCGCTAATCAAAAGTTAAATTGGGATATTCATATTAAGAACCAACCCAAAAAAGGCTTTGCTATCGCCTTTACCCCAAAAAAAGATTCATTCGCTTAATTGAGCCATTTTTTTTATCATACCGCTATTGACTCAACAGACAGGATTACCCATGCAAACTGTAGACACCCTGATTCACGCTAGCTGGATTATTACCGTTAACGCAGATCGTGACGTACTGACCGATCACAGCCTTGCCATCAAAGATGGCGCAATTGTGGCGATAGTGCCTCAATCTGAAGCATCCAGCTCGTTTCAAGCCAATGAAACTGTTGATCTAAACGGCCAAGCTATCATGCCTGGCATGGTAAATACGCATGGCCATGCGGCCATGGTACTGTTTCGCGGAATGGCCGATGATTTAGCCCTGCAAACTTGGTTAAACGATCACATTTGGCCAGCTGAAGGTACTTGGGTAAGCCATGAGATGGTTGGCGATGGTACAGAATTAGCGGCAGCCGAAATGATTCGCTGCGGTACCACTACCTTCTCTGATAACTACTTTTTCCCTGATGCCGCTGCCGAGCGAGTGGTCAAAGCAGGTATGCGCGCGCAACTGTGTTTTCCAACCATCGATTTCCCAACAGCTTGGGCTAAAACACCCGATGAACACATCGACCAGGGCGTCGCTGTCATGGAACAATACAAAGGTCACAGCCACATTAAGGTGAACTTTGGTCCGCATGCGCCCTACTCGTGTTCGGATGAGCCGCTCATTCGCATCAAAGAATTGGCCGAAAAATACGACGTTGGCATTCAAATGCATGTTCATGAAACTCAAGGTGAAGTTGACGATGAAACGACTCGCCGCGGCCAACGCCCAGTGCGTCGCTTAAAAGAATTAGGTTTGTTAAGCCCTAAATTCCAAGCCGTTCACATGACAGCTTTAAGCGATGAAGACATTCAAGACATCGTAGAAACTGGCGCACACGTGATGCATTGCCCAGAATCTAACCTCAAGCTGGCAAGCGGATTTTGCCCGGTCGACAAATTGCAAAAAGCAGGCGTAAACGTAGCACTGGGAACCGATGGCGCTGCGAGTAACAACGATTTAGATATGCTCAGTGAAATGCGTACCGCCGCAATGCTCGCGAAAGCCGTCAGCTCTAATGCTGTGGCCCTCCCCGCCGCTGAAGCCATCGCAATGGCCACCATAAACGGTGCAAAAGCATTAAGTTGGGATGATCAGATAGGCAGCTTAGAAGTTGGCAAACGTGCCGACATTACCTCCATTGCTTTAGACGATCTTGAGTCTCAACCAATCTTTGAGCCAATGTCTCACATCGTCTATGCCAGCTCTCGTGATCAGATCAAAAACGTTTGGGTAGATGGTAAGCAGCTTCTTAAAGATCGCGAGCTAACGACGCTAGATAAAGCCGCTATTGTTGCGAACGCCAAGCAATGGCAGGCCAAAATCAGAGGTTAATCGACAGTTCTTTAGATTTGTTCGTCGTTGCTAAATCAAGTAACGGCGAACAAATACTGTGATCTCCCTTCTTTTCACGTCATAATAGTCGCCACTTTAAAATTTTATACTCGCAAGGAGTACTGTGTGGCTGCGAATGTTGATCCGTCTGAATTAGCCAAGTTTGAAGCGCTTGCCAGCCGTTGGTGGGATCGCGATTCAGAGTTTAAACCCCTTCACGATCTCAACCCTATTCGAATGAACTATATCGACCAGCAAATAAACGTTGCTGGACTCAATGTCTTAGATATTGGGTGCGGAGGCGGAATTTTATCGGAAACACTCGCTAAGCGTGGTGGCAATGTACTGGGTATTGATATGACAGACGCGCCTCTGAAGGTGGCTCAATTGCATGCCTTAGAAAGTGGCATAACCAACTTACAATACAAACAAATAACGGCCGAAGATTTAGCCGTTGAGCGCGCAGGTCAGTTTGATGTCATTACTTGCATGGAAATGCTTGAGCATGTGCCTGACCCATTGTCGGTTATTAAAGCCATTTCGACACTGTTAAAGCCTGGCGGCACAGCTATATTTTCAACCATTAATCGCAACCCTAAAGCTTGGGTTATGGCAATTGTCGGGGCTGAATACGTTTTAAATTTAGTTCCTAAAGGCACTCATGAATACAAGAAGCTGCTCAAACCTTCTGAGCTTGCCAATGGTGCTCGGCAAGCGCAATTGCAAGTAAAAGGTTTTAAAGGCACAAGCTACAACCCGATAACAAAAGATTTTAAGCTGACCGAAGATGTCTCCGTCAATTATATGATGACCACTCAAAAGCCGTCGAATTAAACATAGGTATTACATGACTCAACCAACCCAACAATCAATCGAGCTGGCCAATAAACCCGATTCACTCAAGGGTAAAACTCTTTTAATTACTGGAGCCAGTGACGGTATTGGCAAAGCTGCAGCCTTAGATTTTGCTCGTCACGGTGCTAATATTATTTTACTCGCTCGCAACCAAGATAAGCTTGAGCAAGTTTATGACCAAATAGAATCTGAAACCAATACCCAGCCAATCATCTTCCCCTACGACCTAAATGTACTTTCGTTGGAAGTTGCTAAAGAAATGACTTACGCCATTGAACAAGAGTTCGGCAGCCTAGACGGTATTTTGCACAACGCCTCATTATTAGGCAGTAAAATGTCGATCAGCCAGTACCCTGAAAATGAGTGGAATGAAGTCATCAACGTCAATTTAAACAGTGCGTTTTTATTAACCCAAGCCATGCTACCGCTGATCGAAGCATCGGACTCAGGCCGTATAGTGTTTACGACTTCTAGCGTGGGTCGGCAAGGGCGTGCTTTCTGGGGCGCTTATGGCGTCTCTAAATTTGCAACAGAAGGTTTAATGCAAACATTGGCCGCTGAATTGGGCAACCAAACTAATATTAGAACCTTTGCTATTAACCCAGGCGGCACACGCACCAACATGCGAGCAAGCGCCTACCCTGGAGAGCATCCCGAATCCGTTCCCGCCCCTGAAGCACACATGCCGCTGTATAGATATTTGTTTTCAGACCATTCACAAGAGCACAATGGGCTTTCAATTGATGCAGCCGATTACTTGAGCAAATAGCAGTCAAACATGCGCCAGTTAATGAAGTAGCTGGCGTTATTTTTTTGTCACTCTCTCATTTGAAACGACATTTTCCTGCCAGTTCAATCAAGAAAAACGGTCAATCGCTTCCGTATTTGCATTCCGAAACCTTCTAAAAATTCGCTAACCCCTTGATATAACTATGTTTTAGCCTTCTGGCACAGTATTCGCTATACAACACCATACGAATAACTGCCTTCTGGTGAACTACATGGCTAGCAGCTTTACACAGCATGATTTTGGAACGCAAGCAAAGAACCATCCATTTCCTATGGATGTTTCCTCTATTTCAATTGATTCTTTAACACCAGATCGATTAAAAGACTTTCGTTTACATTTGTTCAGCCACTTACAAACGACGCTTGAAATTGAGCAGCTCATAGACATTTTTTACCGTCACCTCAAGCAGCTTATTCCTGTATCTGGCATTGAATATAACCATGCAGATAAGATGATAGACATGCATGTAGGGCGCATCAGTAAGCATCGGTGCAATTACCAACTCAACATGAGCCAACAACAATTTGGCGATATTGCCTTCACACGAAGCAAGCGTTTCTCTGAAAAAGAGCTAAGCACGATCGAATCCATTATGGATGTCATAATTTTTCCGTTGCGTAACGCACTAAAATATCGAGATGCCCTCTCAACAGCCATGATTGATCCGTTAACGGGTCTTAATAATCGAGGCGCAATGTCTATTGCCTTAACGCGTGAATTGGAGCGCACTCGTCGCCATGAAGATCAAGATATGAGTTTAATGATGATCGATATTGATCACTTTAAAACCATTAACGATCGATACGGGCATTTATCTGGAGATGACGTTTTACGACAAGTGGCTCGAGTGATACAACAATCCATTCGCGCTTCGGATGCTTGCTTTCGGTTTGGAGGTGAAGAGTTTGTTATTCTTGTTACCAACACGCATTTAGCACATTCGCGTACTGTTTCTGAGCGCATTCGAGTTGCGATTGAGGAGCAGGTTAAGCTTCCGGATAAAGATTTAAAAGTTACCGCTAGTTTGGGGTTAGCCCATTATAATGGGGAATCTGACTGGCCAGAATTATTGAACCGTGCCGATAAAGCCTTATACAGCGCAAAGCAGCAAGGCCGTAATTGTGTTGTGACTTCATTAGTTAAAAAGCCTCAAAGTACCTTTGCTGAGTAACCTACGCACCTTATTAATAGGCAAAAAAAAGAGCCGTAAGGCTCTTTTTTTTACTTTCAAACTATTGGTCTAGCCAGAGCTGATACCCTTGCCCGCTGTTCGCTGGCGTGCTTGAAGTATCTACTCGCCATTGCCTTAACAAGTATGATTTTAGCGCTGTACGGCACGTCATTTTTAAAACACCGTTGTGCATACCATACTCTCGCTCCACCGCTTTTGGATGCGCTAAGGAAGGATGTGGCTTAAGCTTCAGCTCACTGATCTGATTCCACAATAAATCAGCGTCTTTTTGCTCATTTGCTTCTGGACTGCTTGATATATCCAAGACGTTTGTGATTCGGTTTATTACAAAGTCTTCGAACCGGCCAGTGCTTCTGTTAAAGGCACGGATACTCCAACGATTTCCAGAGTCTATCAAAGAATGTGGTGCAACTTCTAAAGTGCTTTCACCAATATCTTCACTGAAATAGTTGATAGAAACGGCTTTTTCTTTATGAATAGCACGGGTTAATGCCGCTAATGTTGGAATAAATGGCAGAGGCGCTTGAGTAGGCGCTTCTGATGAGATTTCAGGAAATTTAGGACCTGCGTAATCATCACCAAAACCATGCGTCAGTGCCGTTAAAACTTGTGTGCCAGTATATGAAAAAATCGGCTCAAAGCTCGGCTGAGGAACATATGATTTAATGCCATAATCATAAATGATGTTATCTGGAACCAGTTTTTTATAAAGTGCAATATCTCTGGACGCAGAAGACTCTTTTAGGCCAAATCGAAGTTGTAAATCACTGCGGTTTGCATGACCTAGAAAGTATAAACGAAACTCCAAATAAAAGAGTCGTTCCTGCTGAGGTTGGCTTTGATCTTCCAGCCGAAGTTCAGCTTTTTGATTCATCTTATTTTCTCACCCTATTTTCAATGAGTTACACTTTAAAGTTGACCCAGTTCTCTGTCAAACACCTTTCAACCGAGCGGGTAGCCTCTAAATTCGGACACTTCCCAGAATGAAAACCTTTTTAAGTGAAATCTTAATTTCATCCAACCCTTTTGATTACTTTCTCTACCAATCGCCCTACAACGCCGCCTAGCAAAGCCATTTAGATCACTAAAATGAATAACTAAGATAAATAGCGATTACATTACTTTACTATAGACTATTTTCAGTAAATCACAGGAATGATTACAAAAATGATTAGAATTAAAGTCGGATGGGGTTTACTTGAAAGGATTTCACACAATCTGGCAGGCTCTCGACCTCTTCCTGTGTCATTTGATCTGTGAAGAAAAGATCAACATATTTGAAGGTGGCAACTTTACACATAGCCTTAGCGTGCCATTTTTCTTGATCAGCTAATAAAATTTTAGTGCGGGTGTTACTGATGATCGCCCTATTTGCTTCGGCCTCGCGAATATCAAAATCCATTAGGCCATGTTGCGCATCTATACTGCCACAACTGATCACCCCAAAATCTGAAAAAAACGAACTAAAAAAATTCGTGACTTCTGGTCCAACAACATCATTATTGGCATGTCTAAATTGGCCACCCGAAACGATCACTTCTATTTCTGAGTTACTGGCTAAAGCCGAAGCCACCGACAAACTGTTCGTTAAAACTTTCAACGATGTATGGTTTAGCAACGCCGTAGCGACCTGTACTAATCCAGCGCCACCGCCTAAACTCACCGAGGCACCATTAGGTATTTGCTTAGCAATTTCACTGGCTATTTTTTGATGAGTAAGATCTAAATTAACTGAAGAAGCATTTGCAGCCGAATTAAGAGCAGCCGATGGTAAAGAAACACCACCATATCGCCTGCGCAACAAACCTTGTTCGCACAAGTGATTGATGTCACGACGAATGGTTTGAGGCGTTACCCCAAATCGATTGGAAATAGCGTCGACATCAACATGATGCTCTTCACGAACCCAATCTAAAATAATACTCTGTCGCTTTTGTGCGCTCATAACCGGTTACACATCGGTAAGTGGACTTCCTAACATAATACGCATAATTTCCAAGCCGCTATTAAACCACAAGTTAGGCTCATTGAAATAATAAAACGTGGTTTGTGAGTCAACGCCCCCAAACCACGTTCAAACCTTAAATAACCTTTTTACGAAGGCTGCTCGTTATCGCTTCACCCACAATAACTAAGAAAATAATCCCAAGTAATATTGTGGCAACCGTCTGCCATGCAAAGGTGTCAATCGACCCTTGCAGCAGAACACCAATACCACCAGCACCGACCAAACCTAACACGGTTGATTCTCGAATATTAATATCCCAGCGCAAAATAATGATGGCGAAAAAAGCAGGCATGACTTGCGGAACGATCGCATACGCAACTACTTTTAACTTAGAAGCGCCCGTTGCTTGCATGGCTTCAACCGGTTTTTTATCAATTTCTTCAATCGCTTCGCCCATCAATTTGCCAATAAAGCCTATCGAGCGGAACATAACGGCCAAAATACCGGCCAATACTCCTGGACCAAAAATCGCCACAAACAAAAGCGCCCAAATTATGGTATTTACTGAACGGCTCGATACTAAAATGAACCGCCCTATCCACAAGGTGGCTTTATTAGGGGTAGTATTCTGTGCCGCAATATAAGAAACCGGCAATGCGATAAATACCGTTAACATTGTCGAAAGTGTTGCGATGTGTACGGTTTCAACCATGGCATAAAAAATGGCTTCCCCACTGCTCATATTAGGTGGCCACATGCGCACGGCCAAACTTTGAATCTGGTTAGGCGCATCCCAAACCCAAGGCCAAAAAATATCAATATCGCTGATTGCCCAAATGACAGCCAGTAAGGTGGCAAACATGACACAATAACGAATGAGTTGTTGTTTAGGGTTGTATCGTGACCAAACGCGCTCAACCACGGCAGATTGTTGATTTACCATATTTTTTTCCTCACCCAACCACTGACACCTTCACTGATGAGAATTAATCCAATTATCAACAGTAAAATTGCAAAGGCAAAATCATAGTCGTATCGACCAAAAGCATTCATTAATGTACCGCCAATTCCGCCGGCACCGACAATCCCAACCACAGCAGAAGCGCGTAAGTTACTGTCAAGTTGATACATAGATAGGCCAATTTGGCGTGGTAATATTTGCGGGAACACACCAAACCACAAGGTCTTAAAATATCCTGCGCCAACAGAGCGCATGGCTTCTACTTGGCCCCAATCAATTTCCTCGATTTCTTCGGCTAATAATTTAGCAACAAAGCCAATTGAATAAAGCGTTAGGGTTAATACACCGGCAAATGGACCAAACCCTACGGCCGCAACAAACAAAATAGCCACAATAACAGGGTGGAAACTACGCGATAATATGATTATGGCCCGCCCTAAATAATAAACGGGCTTTGGCGCAATATTTTTGGCCGCCATGACCGCAATAGGAACGGATAAAAATAGCCCCAGCAAAGTAGCCAGAAATGCAATTTGAAAACTTTCAACAAAACCCGTAATCAATAAACTGGAACGTTGGAAGCTAGGGGGAAAAGCACCACCAAAAATTTGTCCGGCTCGAGGAATACCCTCAGCAATACGCGCCCAATCAAATGGCAACGTAGCAAAAGCCCAGAACAAATAGATAAACACCCCTAACAACAATCCGTATCGCAGTATCGGGTTGGGTATAAAATGCGGCTTTTTCCATGCGCGGCCTGGCGCATAGCTCACTGGTTCTGTCATACCGCCACTCCTGTTACCGCAGCGTCTTCATTTTCTACACCTTCTTCATCTGGTGATTCAATTCCGCCATACACGGCATCCAGTGCATCTTGATTAAAATCTTTAGGGCCACCATCAAAAATCATATTGCCATGGCGCATCCCAACAATACGGTCGGTATACATGCGTGCTTGGGTAACATTGTGAATGTTAATAAGTACCGGCAATGACATCTCTTGAGCCAAACTTTGCAGCAGCGTCATAATTTGTTGAGAAGTTTTAGGGTCTAAAGAAGCGGTCGGTTCATCGGCTAATAAAATTTCAGGCTCTTGCATCAATGCTCGTACTACTGCAACGCGTTGACGTTCACCACCAGAAAGTTCATCGGCTCTCTTATTTGCGTAATGCGCTATCCCTACCCGCTCCATCAATTGAAACGCGCGGTCAATATCGGATTGTGGAAAACGACGAGTCACGGCCTGAAACAATGAAACATAGCCTAATCGGCCTGATAGCACGTTTTCCATTACAGTTAAGCGATCTATAAGGTTAAAGCCTTGAAACACCATGCCTATTTTACGGCGTGCGTGTCGTAACTCGGCACCTCGTAAGTTAACAAGCTCTAAGCCATTTAATTTGATAGAGCCAGAGGTAGGTTCTACCAAACGGTTTATGCAGCGCAACATCGTACTTTTACCAGCACCCGATGCACCCACGATGGAAACGACACTGCTACCATCAACCGTTAAATCGAGGTTTTTTAATACGGGCTCATTACTGCCATAACTTTTAACTAAATTTGAAATTTCTAACATGACTGACACTCCATCTAACGACTACTTACACAAAAAACCAGCCCACCAACTGGGCCAGTTTTAATGCGTAAACTTAGAAAAAATTACTTAAGGTTCTCTTGAGTGTAAGTCACACCGTTTGAACGCTGAATAGTGCGAATAACTTTCCAGTTTTCTTTGTAAGTAATTGGGATAAATGTTTCAACACCGGCAAACTCTTCTCCTAAAGCCGTACCTTTAAATTCAAAGGTATAAAAAGCTTCTCGGATTTTTTCCACTAAATCTGGATGTAGGTTATGTGCATAGTTGTAAGACGTTGTAGGGAAGCGATCCGATTCCCAAACCAAGCGAACATCTTCTTCATTGTATAAACCACGTGCGGCCATACGTTCTACAACTTCCGAAGCAACCGGGGCTGCATCGTAGTCTTTAGCGACAACACCTAACATAGATTGATCGTGGCTACCTGAGTATACAATTTCATAATCTTCACCCGGTGTGACACCCATTTCAGGGAACAACGCTTTAGGCGCTAAATTACCTGAGTTAGAAGTAGGCGAAGTATGCGCAATACGCTTACCTTTGAGGTCGGTTACTTTATAAATGTCGCTGTCTTTGTGAGTGAAAACTTGCAAGGTATAACCAAACTGACCTTCAGAACCGCCCATCAATGCAAATGGCACGGCACCGGCTAAATTCACCGCAAAAGGTGTTGGTCCGGTTGAGAATCCGGCAATGTGTAGACGACCACTGCGCATCGCTTCTACTTGGGCGGCATTAGATTGAACTGCAAAGAATCGAACTTTTTTATCGGTTACTTTTTCTAAATGATCAATGAACGGCTGCCAAATGTCAGCGTAAATAGCTGGGTCTTCAACAGGTGTATAAGCGAAGATTAATGTCTTTGGGTTTTGCCACTCTGAAGAGGACGTTGGTAGATCGGCGACTAAATCACCGTTTGCATCGCAGTACATTTTATCCAAATCACCGCGCTCACAATCGGCTAAAGCTGCACCGCCAAAACCTAACATCGCCGCCATTAAAATAGCGGGCTTAGCTAGATTTTTACGCACAGTAGGAATCGAAAACGAAAGTTTTTGCATTATTTCTCTCCTTAAAACGCTGACAAGCGAAGCCGCAGAGCAAGCAAGGGCATAAAGCTAATGAACAGCGTAGATTGTTGTTTTTTTTGTATTCGATGTTCTATCGAACATACATCCTATCACCAAGTGAATATCAAAAAACAGTGGTTTTTAGGGATATTTGCTGATTTTTAATCACAACACCTCAAAAAACGATCAACAATCAACCAAATTGAGCCCATCAATGGTTAAAAAGGGGCTGGAAATCCAGCAAAAATGTTCGATTGAACATTCAGACAGTGATATTTAGCTAAGTACTGCAGTTAAGTAAACAGTGGCGTTGCTTTGATAGCCATGTAGCGAGGCATAGAAAGAAAGGATTATTCGCAATTATTCAAACGCAAAATGCAGCCAACACTTTTACCGATGGCTGCATTTTAAAAAACAGGTTATCAATTAGTGATTACGTGCAAAATGCTCAGGCAAGCCTCGCGCAATAGACACGGCTATAACGGTAGTCAAAACGGCTTTAATGATATCGCCAGGAATAAAAGGCAGCATCAATGTTGCAGCTTTTGGCAGGGTTAAGCTGGTGTTTAGCGCTAATCCAGGCACGCCGATCGCATAAAGTACTACAATGCCACCGACCGCTGATGCAATAAATGCCGCTACGGGCAGCGAAAGCTTAGAGAGCTTTTCAAAGATCCATCCAGTTGCAAACGCTGCAATTGAGTAACCAATTATAAAACCAGCGGTTCCCGTGCCAAGCATCCCTAAACCGCCTCTACCGCCCGCTAATAAAGGTAAACCTGCAAGCACGAGTAATGTGAAGACCACAATCGCGAAGAAACCATTGCGCTTTCCGATGATAATACCCGCAAGCATGACGCCCATAGATTGTGCTGTAATGGGTAAGTTAGCCGTGATATCAATTTTAGGAATCAACCCTAACGCAGCCATAATTGCCGCAAACAAGGCTATTTGGACAATGTCTATTGTTTTAAACTGAAAAGCTTTTGTACTCATATTTAGACCAATATTATTTAGTTTTTAGGTATGCCACCGCGTGCGTTTACAGCATCGGCAACGTGTTGAGAATAAACCAGCGATTGTATCACCATCGGGGCTATGATGCGCCAATAGTGCTTGCCTCCGCCACGTAAACGCCAAGCTTCGAGCAACGCATTGAGTAAGTTAACTAACACAGGGATAAACCGAATGCATAACGACATCGCAAAGGCGATTTTCTCGGTTGCTATGCCTAATTTGCTTAAAGGCGTCATTAGCCATAGAAACACATCGGTTATGTCATCCAGTGTCGACGTTAATGTGACGGCATTGGCAAGAAGGATCAGCGTACTCATTCTTAGCACCACCAATAAGCCTAACTCCCAGCTGGCCACCCACCATTGCATGGCAAATATCAGCATAAACATCCACAACATGGGTCGATATGCTTTGAGCTGACGCAGAGCACTGCGGCCAAGTGATAAATAAAGTATCAGAACGGCCAATATTGCGGCGACCCATATGACCAGCTGACTAATCGGAACCAGCACAATCGTGAGCAAGGCAAGTGTGGCCAGTTTATGGCTGGCTTCTAATCGGTGCAGCCAAGTGCGTTCATGAAGGTATAGGCTGATCATAGTGTGTTGCGATCCTGAGCGGCACGCTCATATGCAGGCAGAATGGTTTCGGGCGAGCCATCCATTCGTACTTGGCCATGATCAATCCAAATTATACGATCAAAGTCGGCAAAGCTGTTTGGTTCATGACTGACCATAATAGCTTGTTGTGGCAATGCTTGGATCACCTGAGCGAGCTGTAACCGAGTTGGGTAATCTAAGGCCGAGTATGGCTCGTCAAATAAAAGTACTGAAGGCTCCATGAGCAAAATGGATAAGATACAAAGTAATTGTTTTTGACCTTCCGACAACGATGCCACAGGGAAATCACGCCAGTGTGAACGCTCATATTGCACAAGCAGTTGTTCTGCTTTAGATATCGCCTCAGCTTTTGCGTACCCAATATTTCTCAGCCCAAAACAAAGCTCTTCTATGACCGTTGGAAATATCAGTTGATGATCCGGGTTTTGAAAAATCAGCCCCGCTGTTTTGAATAAATCTTTTTGGTGTTCATGAACGGTTTGATTGTGAACTCGTATAGTTCCGGAATCTGGCGCGAGTAGACCGCACAGCAAACGCAATAATGTGCTCTTACCAGAACCGTTATAGCCGATAATGCCCACTCTTTGTTCTGTAATGGCAAGCGACATATTTTTGAGAATCGTTTGCCCGCCTCGTGTAAGGGTGACATTTTTTAAGCTGATTTTTGTTTGATTCATAACCACTGGCAATGTTAAAGATAATGTTAATTGTACGTTGAGAGCGTCGCTTTGTCTTTAAAAGAGCCGCCAGTTACCGCGGGGTTTCCACTGGCAAGGCTGAAGATTCAGTAACTTCCTCCATCACAATATAACTTTTAGAGTGCTTAACGCCTGGCAAGGTTAATAACATATCGCCAAGTAATGCTCTATATTCCGACATATCTTCAATACGTGCTTTTAACAAGTAATCGGCATCACCTGAAACGAGGTGACATTCCATAATATAAGGTAACTGCTTAACCGCTTTATTAAAGCTTTGAAACGCATCGGGTGATTGATACGACAAAGATATTTCAACAAACACCAACATGCCAAAGCCCAGTTTTTTTGCATTCAACTTGGTGTAATAGCCTTCTATATAGCCCTCTTTTTCGAGCCTTTTAACCCGTTCAATACAGGGTGTAGAACTCAAGCCTACGGCCTCGGCTAAATCAACATAACTTACCCTTGCATCTCGCTGTAACACTCGAAGAATGCTGATATCGAGCTTATCGAGCTCTTTTTTCTTTGTTGCCGACATTTTAGATTATTTCCCTAGATTACTTTGTTATTTTAGTTATAAAGCCTGAATTTTAGCAAAAATCAAAGTAATAAACTTGTTATTTTCACATAGACTAGCCGTTTTCTAACATAACAACATCCTTGAGGGTACTCATGCATATTTCTATTTTGGGCGGTGGTGTTTTAGGTGTCGCCAGTGCTTGGTATTTAGCGAAGTCTGGTCACCAGGTTACGGTGATCGATCGACAAAGCAGCGTGGCACAAGAAACCAGCCATGCAAATGCCGGCATGATCTCGCCTGGATACAGCATGCCTTGGGCAGGTCCTGGCGTACCGCTAAAAGCCATTGGTTGGATGATGCAAGATTTGGCTCCGTTCATGATTAATGTTAAGGAGCTCGATGGTTATACCCTGTCTTGGATGATGAAAATGCTCGCCAACTGCAATGCGAAATCTTACGAAATCAACAAAGCGCGAATGCTTCGCATTGCTGAATACAGCCGCGATTGTTTTGTTGATTTACGCAAAGAACTCAACATTGAGTATGACGCTCGCCAACAAGGCACGCTGCAACTGTTTCGCAAACAAAAGCAGATAGATGCCTTACAAAAAGACATTAAGGTTTTGAAAGAGCTCGGCATTAATCACCAGGCACTCGACATGGATGGCTGCATTGAACACGAACCCGCTTTAGCCAATGTGAAAGAAAAATTCGTAGGCGGCTTACGATTACCTGGTGATGAAACTGGCGATTGCTTTAAATTCACGACCGAGCTTGCCAAAGAATGCGAAAAACTTGGGGTAAACTTTATGATGGATACCTCAATTGAACGATTAAATGAAAGTTCAGGCCGCATCACGAGCGTTTCCACAAACAATGGAACCGTAAAAGCCGACGCATTTTTGTGTGCGTTGGGCAGTTACTCGCCTCAAATTTTAAAAACCGTTGGCATTAAAGTACCTATTTACCCTATCAAAGGATATTCACTGACTTTACCTATAGAAGATGAAAGCCGTGCTCCGCAATCGACCATCATGGACGAAACTTACAAGGTTGCGGTTACGCGTTTTGAAGATCGTATTCGCGTTGGCGGAACCGCCGAAATAGCTTCCTACAACTTAGAATGCCCTGAAAAACGCCGTGCCAGTGTCGACTTTGTCATTCAAGACATGTTCCCAGGCGCAACCGATGTAAGCAAAGCAGAATTTTGGACGGGCTTGCGCCCGATGACGCCCGACAGCACTCCAGTTTTAGGCGGCACACAATATTCTAATTTGTATCTCAATACAGGCCACGGTACGCTGGGTTGGACTATGTCTTTAGGTTCGGCGAAGTTTGTCAGTGATATTATTAACAACAAACAACCCGACATAGACCCGGAAGGGCTCTCGATAGAGCGGTATGTATAATTAACGCCTCGACTCTCAATTCACAAACCTATTAAGGAAATAAAATGTCGAACAAAACGATCATCAGTACAAAAAAGGCTCCTGCAGCCATTGGTCCTTATTCACAAGCGGTAAAAGTGGGCGATACAGTATACTTATCAGGCCAAATTCCATTAAACCCTGAAACCATGGAAATGGTGACTGACTCTTTTGAAGCGCAAGCCGTTCAAGTGTTTGAGAACCTCAAAGCCGTTGCAGAGGCGGCCGGCGGTGATCTTTCAAATTTTGTGAAAATGACCATTTTATTATCCGATTTGAAATACTTTAACCAGGTAAATGAGTTAATGAGCCAGTACTTTTCAGAGCCATACCCCGCGCGTGCAGCGTATGCTGTAAAAGCACTACCAAAAGATGCCGACATTGAAATTGAAGCCATCATGGCGCTTTAACAACGTCATTTAACAATGGCAACGTGAGCCGTTGCCGTTGTTACAACTTCAAAATTAACACAACAAAAACGAGAGTAACTTCATGGCCAGAGCCGCCACTGCCACCATAAATATAGAGGCATTTCGCCACAATTACCGCCTAGCCAAATCTCTGGCTCGCTCTGCCAAAGCGGTTGCCATCATTAAAGCGGATGCCTACGGTCATGGGGCAATTAAAATGGCGTACGCATTAGAAAATGAAGCCGATGCGTTCGGTGTGGCTTGTATAGAAGAAGCCGTTGAACTACGAGAAGCTGGAATACAAAAACCTATTTTATTACTCGAAGGTTTTTTCAGTGCCGATGAACTTCAAACCATCAGCGAATTAAATTTATGGTGTGCCGTACACAGCCTTGAACAGATAGATGCCCTTGCCAACACTAAATTAATAAACCCCATTCATGTTTGGTTAAAAATGGACAGCGGCATGCACAGGTTAGGCGTTATGCCTAAAGAATACCGTTCGGCCTTTGCTAGATTAAACCAATTAGAGCAAGTGGCTGAAGTGGTACTCATGACCCACTTTGCCAACGCCGACAATATTGGCTGCCCTATAACCGCGCAACAAATGCAATGTTTTGATGAAGTTACGCACGATCTTAATGCTCCCATCAGCATCGCAAACAGTGCCGCAACTTTAGGCTACGAGAACGCTCGCCGGCAGTTTCAACGCCCAGGTATTATGTTGTACGGCGCAACTCCTTTTAGCAATCCGCATCCGATAGCGGATCAATTACAGCCCGTGATGTCGCTCACTTCAGAAATTATTGCGATACGAGAAGTACCCGCCGGTGAAGGTGTCGGCTACAGCCACCGATACGTGTGTAACCAACCAACACTAGTAGGCACAGTGGCCATGGGTTACGCCGATGGCTACCCACGCCATGCTAAAGATGGCACACCTGTGATGGTCAATGGTCAACGTACAGCCCTAATTGGCCGAGTGTCTATGGACATGCTGACGGTCGATTTAACTCAGGTAACCGGTGCTCAGGTGGGTTCAAAGGTAGAATTGTGGGGCGATTCTTTGGCGGCGGCTGAAGTAGCCACCTATTGCGATACGATTCCCTATACCCTATTTACAGGGGTCACTCGTCGAGTGCATAAGCGTTACATAAACGAATAATCGGCTAAGCATAAAAGCTGTTGCACCAATGATATTGTGGTGCAACAGCTCACTCTATAATAAAACCGTTATTCCACTAACAAACACGCCACTTTGTGCGAGTCTGTTAAGTCTTTCAGTTTTGGGTCCACTTCTTTGCATTGCTGAGTAGCTACTGGGCAACGGGTATGAAAATGACACCCAGAAGGCGGATTAATGGGTGAAGGCACATCACCGTGTAATATTTCACGCTTCTTGCGTTTGCGTGGGTCGGGCACAGGAATCGCCGCAATCAACGATTGCGTATACGGATGCTTGGGCGATTCATAAAGCGTTTGTGCATCGGCTAATTCAACAATACGACCAAGGTACATGACCGCGATGCGATCTGAAATATGTTTAACGACGGATAAATCATGCGCAATAAATATGAGCGCAAGGTTCATTTCCTTTTGAATGTCCATTAACAAATTTAAAATTTGCGATTGAACAGACACGTCTAACGCTGAAACCGCTTCATCACACACCAGCACTTTGGGTTCTAAAGCAATGGCGCGGGCAATACCGATACGTTGACGTTGGCCACCTGAAAACTCATGCGGATAGCGATTAGCCGCGTCTTTTGGCAAACCTACTTTTTCGAGTAACTCATGAACTTTGGCTAAGCGGCTGGCACGGTTACCGACGTTATGCACCAACAAAGGCTCCGCAATAATATCCCCCACGGTGTGCCGGGCATTTAACGATTCCATTGGGTCTTGAAACACCATTTGCATGCTTTTACGCAGGTTACGTAGTTCTTTGCCACTGGTATCGGTAATGTCTTGCTGGTCATAAAAAATAGAACCTGAAGTCGGTTCGTACAGCTTTAACAAAGTACGGCCAAGCGTACTCTTACCGCAGCCAGACTCCCCGACTAACCCTAAGGTTTCACCAGGCTGTAAATTAAAACTCACGCCATCCACGGCATGTACAAAATGCGCGGGCGACAATAATCCGCTTTTCAATTTAAAATGCTGGGTGAGTTCGTTTACCGATAAAATTGCATCACTCATTGTGCTTCTCCTACCGCTGCAACTTGCACGGGATTTGATTCCACCAGCCAGCAGGCTACTTGGTGTTCTTTTCCATAAAACTGTAATTCAGGGGTTGCTTTGCATTGCTCGGTAACATTTGGGCATCGGCTTGCGTAACGGCAGCCAGGAGGCATATCCATTAAACTAGGTACCTGCCCCGCAATGGTTGGTAAAACCGTTTTAGGCGTACCGTCTAACCTAGGAATAGAAGCCAGTAAACCTTGCGTGTAAGGGTGTTGAGGTTTTTCAAAAATATCGAACACGCTGGCTTGCTCTGCAACACGTCCGGCGTACATGACCACTACTTCATCACACATTTCAGCAACAACGCCTAAGTCATGTGTAATAAAGATAATCGACATGCCGTTTTCATCTTGTAACTTTTGCATGAGCTCTAAAATTTGCGCTTGAATGGTCACATCTAGCGCGGTCGTCGGTTCATCGGCAATCAGTACATCGGGTTCGCACGCCAGTGCAATAGCGATCATGACACGCTGACGCATTCCACCAGACAGCTGATGAGGGAACTCATCGTAGCGACGTTCTGGTTCTGGAATACCTACCTTCGCCAACATTTCAATGCTGAGCGTTCGATAGTCTTCTTTGGCTATGTTTGGCTTATGCAGCTTGAAGACTTCGGCAATTTGTTTGCCGACAGGTTGCACTGGGTTCAGTGCGGTCATCGGCTCCTGAAAAATCATAGAAATGCGGTTTCCGCGAACTTTGTAAAACTCTTCCTTTGGGATTTTTGCTAAATCTTGCCCATCGTAAAGAATTTCACCGCCATTCACACGACCATATGGGCGCGGTAAAAGCCCCATAATGGAAGAAGCGGTAACGCTTTTTCCACAACCCGATTCGCCCACAATGCCCAATGTTTTCCCTTTAGGAACATCAAAGCTTACACCGTCGAGCACCTGAACAACTCCGCTTTCAACTTCAAATTCAGTTTTTAAGTTTCGAACGGACAGGATCGGTTCACTTGTCATGCCTTACTCCAACATTTCTATGATTTCTTATGAAAAGGCTGCGCAATTGCGCAGCCTTTGAACAGTCATTTTTTAGTTTTTATTATTTCCAAGTGGTGTCGATTCGAGTCACAGACTCAAATGTTTTTCCACTCTTCATGGCTGCTTCAACAGCTTTCTTCTCTTCTGCATCTACCCAGAAGCGACCATAACAATCCGATAAGCCACCTGAACAGAATAGAGAATCTTCAAGACCCGCAGCTTCAGCAGGAACCTTCAACCACTTCCAGTGCGCCGCACGAGTAAATGGTACTGAGTACGTTGGAATATAAGCAGCATCGGCAATAACCCACTCTTGGATCGCGTGAGCGGCTTTAATTCGAACGTCTGTATCGAACTCTTCTTTATAAGTCATGATCAACTTATCTAGCTCAGGGTCCGCAGTCATTGTGAAGTTGTTGGTTTGCTCTTTAGCATTGTCTGAGTGGAAGTACTGCCAGTAAGCTGGCAGCATGCCGGCACCCATGCCAACAAAACCTGCTTTATGGTTTTTCTCTAGCATGGCTTTAAAGCCTTGCGCGCCCGCTAATAGGTTTAATTCTAAATTAAGACCCGCTTTTTTCGCTTCTTCTTGTAATACAGAAGTACGCGGCGTGTGTGCTGGGCTTAAGTAAAGTAACTCTACTTTAAGTTCTTCACCGGCGTCGTTAACTAAGAAACCATTAGGACCCATTTTGCTGTAGCCTGCTTTTGCAAAGTACTCGCGTGCTTTATCTGGATTAAATGGGAAAGCTTTAACATCTTTGTTTTCATATTTACCGTAACCAGAACCTAGGTTCTGTAAGTGCTGGTAATCGCCATACAAAGCGGCTTCTAGCATTTTAGGTACGTTCATCGCATGAGCAATACCTAAACGAATATCATGGTTAGAAAGCATAGGATCTTGCTTGTTCAACCAAACACCGGCTAAGCCCTGTGGTGTTGCATTAAACGCCCAAGTTTTTTGAATATAGCCTTTCGCATAGGCTGAGAAATCTTCGTTAAAAGAATGCCATTGCGCAGGGAAAATCATCATGTGTGCGTCTAGCTCGCCTTTGTTTAAGGCTTGTAAGGTAACGTCTGTATCGCGTATTACTTTGATACGGAACTTATCAACGTTGTAACGGCCGACCATGTATTTCTTGTCAGCAGCCCACCAATCTTTAACGCGCTTTAAGGTGATAGATTTACCCATGTCTACATCATCAATCTGATATGCAGCAACCGTAGGGAAAATGGTCCAGTTTTGCTCTTCTACCCAGTCTTCATTAAGTGCTGGACGAATGGCATGTTCTGGTAATGGACGAAGGTTAACCTGCTCATAAAGCTCATCGACAGGCTTAGCCGGACCAGAAACAACTTTTAAAGTGTACTCATCAATTTTTGTTACTTCAGAAATTTCGTTTGAGTAGTAATCGTTATACCACGGCGCTTGAATATCTTCTGAAGTCATGAATTCACGTGTAAACACGAAATCGTCTGCGGTAACTTTTTCACCATCAGACCAGCGCGCATCTTCATCAAGCTTAAAGTACATGGTGCGGTCATCGCCAGCAAATGCCCATGATTCTGCAAGATAAGGAATAAATTCACGCGTATTTGGGTGACGCTCCATTAAAGAACCAAACAAACCACGTGTCCAAGCGGCAAAAGCACCGTTTGAATCAGGACCTTCAGTACGTAAGGTTAATGGGAAAGAGCTAATACGGTAATTTACCGTTCCGCCTTTCGGTGCTTCTTGGTTTGCAAACACAGGTTGATCCATGTTCGAAATCCAAGTGAGGTTTGCAGGTAGCGACTCGCTCCAGCCATGGGCTGAGAGCATCAGCGACGCAGCGGCAACAATGCCGACAACAGGCTTTCTTAGATGACTCATAGTTTATGTTCCTTTGTTATAGTTTCGTTGTTCATTATTGACAACGTTTTTAATTGGCATAAGTGGGTCTCACTCATACCGCGTGTAGCGTTTAGGATCAAACGCTTCACGCACGGCTTCACCGATAAACTGAATAAGCACTAAAATGGTAGAGACCGACAAAATAGCCGACCACACAATCCAAGGGCTGTCTAAATTTGCTTTACCCTGCTGCAGCAGCTCACCAATACTCGGCGTTGGCGGTCTTAAGCCAAATCCTAAGTAATCGAGTGCTGTGAGCACGGAAATACCTGCCACCATAAAAAAGGGTGCGATGGTGATCACCATTACGATGGTGTTTGGCAAAATATGATGAAAAATAATACGAGCGTGGGAAGCGCCAATGGCACGAGCCGACATTACGTAATCACGTGCCTTTTCTTTGTATGTCATCGAGCGCATATACCAGGTAATGCCCATCCATCCAAACATGACGTAAACCACCGTTAACCAAAATAAGCCTGGCTTTACGATGGAAGCAAATACCATAATGACGTACAAAAAAGGCACAACGGAAAGAATTTCAATCACACGCTGCCCGACTAGATCAATCCAACGGCCAAAGTAACCCATGGCACAACCCACAGAGACACCAATGCCCATGCAAATAAATAACGAGAACATGGCAAAAATAATGGCGATTCGAAAACCGTAAACTAAGCGCGCAACAATGTCTCGTCCGATACTATCGGTGCCTAAATAATGCTTTCGTTCGGCCGATGGCGCATATGGAGGGTATTCACCGTCTAAAAAGTCTTGCTCAAATGCATTCCAAGGCACCAGCGGTAACAACACCCAATTGTTAGACCCATCGTTTGAGAATTTTTCGCTGAGTTCACGATAATTGGTTTCATATGGGTAATCGAGCCCGAAGAAATCGCCACCAATAACATCGCTATAGGTGGGGAAATACAAGCTGCCTTCATATTTTACGATCAATGCCTTGTTGTTGACGATCAGTTCGGCTGCAGCCGACAACACGATTAAAAGCATGAACACCCAAAAGGCATAATAGCCACGTTTTATTTGCGTAAAACGGTGTATTTTTTTGCGCGTCAGCGGGCTAAACCACTCACGTTTTTCTTTTTCTACTACCGGTGGCGCTGTTACTTCTGTCATTACTTCGCTCCATACTTAACACGAGGGTCGACCAAGGCCACCAAAATATCGGATAATATATTGCCCACTAAAAATAAGCCTGTCGTGATAGCCAGTAAGCCCATAACCACGGGGTAATCGTTTTCTACTAACGCTTCAAAGCCTAACAAGCCAATACCATCAATATTAAAGATAACTTCAATTAAGAAGCTGCCCCCTAAAAAGGCCGTTAAAAAGTTACCAAAGTGAGAAGCCAAAGGAATAAGGCTATTACGGAAGGCGTGGTTTTTTACCGCTTGCTTAAATGGCATGCCTTTCGCCACGGCCGTGCGAACGTAATCGGCCGAGAGGTTTTCCATTAAATTATTTTTCATGGTGACGGTAAGCACGGCAAAATCGGCGATAAGGTAACAAATGAGCGGTAACGCGGTGTGCCAGAGTAAATCTAAGAATTGTTTGCCGCGAGAGAAGTCTTCAAAGTCTTCGTGAACAAAGCCGCCCATTGGGAAAAGCTCCCAGCTAAACGAAAACCAAGTGAGCAGTAACACGCCCACAACATAGGCCGGTACCGCAAAGCCTAAGAATATAAGCCCCGACGATACGTTATCCATGAGCCCGCCGTGCTTTAGGGCTTTAGCCACCCCTAAGGGGATAGACACCACGGTACTGATAATAAATGTCAGCACGCCAAAATACAGCGCTATGGGCAGACGCTCGATTATCATATCCCACACAGGCATGTAGTAACGGGTAGATTTACCCAGCTCGCCGGTCAGTACGTTGCCTATCCAGTCGACATAGGCTTCTGGGATGGGTTTATCGAGTCCATAGAACTCTTTTAATTTTTCGATTTGCCGTTCAGACAACATCATTGACTGTCGATTACCGCTCGCCCCATCCATTGCCATGGCTGAACTTTCCATGATGATTCGTTCCACGGGTCCACCTGGAACAAAACGTGTCATCGAAAAAACAATAAGGGTCGCCCCGATAAAGGTAGGGATGATAAGCAGCAAGCGTCGTAAAAAATATGAACGCAAAGTAAAAACTCCTAAATACAATATTACTTATAATTATTATGAACAGCATTGGAGGTGCTATTTATTTTTATTTTAACGCCAAGTTAAAAGAACTATTGTGATTAATCAAACATATAGCCTTTAATTAGCAAATACTTGATCTGTCTCGATTTTTTTACAAATGTGTAAAAACTACCAGCGTTTGAATATTCGACTGACTATTGTAATCGCAGATTAACAACAAAGTCTTAATAGCCATTACTTTAAGGCCTCATTGGTTTGGCGCAAACAATTTCAATGCAATTTGTGAATACATTGCCCACTTGGCCAGTTTTTCGCAAGCGCTTTGTACTTTTACGATGTAATAAAGGGAAAAAACCTAGCAAAATGAATAGGTTAGAGGGTCTCTTCAAGCTTAGGCTGACTATAAAACAGACAACTCCAACTACTTATTAGTGGACGGCATTGCAAATAACACTTTAACCTTGATCGATGTACGCCCGTTAAACGAATTTAAATTTGGCCACATTCCAGGGGCTATTAACGCGCCCATTGACGAATTAGAATCGATAATCTCCAAATTACCGAGGAGTGCTGAAATAGTTGCATATTGTCGCGGTCCTTATTGCACATTTTCACACCAAGCCGTGTTAATACTTTCTAAATTAGGGTATTCCATAAGGCGGTATGATGAAGGGCTACCCCAGTGGCGCGCCTATGGGTTTCCGGTTGAGGTTGAATGAGCTTGTGCAGTTTTGATAATTCTTGCAACTCTCTTTAGTATATCGGCAAACTCTATTGCACGAGAAAAGGTCTTTCATGCAAACAAGCGCTCAAAATAATAGCACTCAAGTTGTTTTGCTAGGTACCGGCACACCTAACCCCGACCCGCTTCGAATGGGACCCTGCACAGCAATTACCGTTGGAGAACGCGCCTATATTATTGATTGCGGGCCTGGTTTAGTACGCCGCGCACAAGCCGCATATGAACAAGGTATTGCAGCCTTAAAAGTATCGAACTTAACTCATTTATTTTTAACACACCTTCACTCTGACCACACCATTGGCCTGCCAGATATTATATTTACGCCTTGGGTGATGGGCCGAAAAGAGCCACTGCAGGTATTTGGTCCAAAAGGCACCGCCCACTTAGTTGATCATGTAAACAAAGCCTATGGCGCCGACATTCAAGCCCGAACTTGCGGCTTAGAGCCCATAAACTCTACCGGAGGCAAAGCCGAAGCTACGGAATTTTCGGCTGGCGTTTGCTATGAAGATAGCGCCGTTCGCATTGAAGCTTTTGGAGTGAACCATGGCAAAGGCTGGGAGCCATTCGGGTTTAAAATAACCACCAACGATAAAACCATTGTAGTTTCTGGTGATACCTCACCCTGCCCAGACGTTTACGACCTATGGAAAAATTGCGATGTGCTAGTACATGAAGTGTATTCGCAAAAAGGGTTCGACCGACGCAACCCCGATTGGCAGCGCTACCACAGCGCCATGCACACATCGGGCATTCAACTCGGAGAGATTGCCGCGCAAGTGAACCCTAAAAAACTGGTGATGACTCACCTACTGCTGTGGGGCGCTACTGAAGTAGATTTAATCAACGAGGTGCGTCAAAACTTTCAAGGTGACGTTCAAGTCGGGCAAGACCTAGGTGTTTATTAATGAAGGTAATTGGTGAAGCCACGGCCGTATTAAACGTTTGCATCAATAATGTGCCCGAATGGCCAAGCCAAACTTTTCCCGAAAACACTACAACACTGTCTGGCAATGAGCTCTCACAACTGATTGCCGTTAATTCAAACCACTGGCGAAAAATTTTTAACGTGTATGCAAAATTATTACATGCAATAAACCCAAAAAATACCGATGATTGGCGCCAAGTTAGAGACCACAGATTACTCCAAGCTGGTAACCAACATGCTTTAACGTTAGGCACCCCAAGATTAGAACAACCCTTGAAATCTCTCACCTTAATAGCAGGCAAACAATTTGCAGAAAACCTTGGGGTATTAACAAACGCACAGGAAATACACCCAGGCATTTATCGACCCAGCATTAATAATTGTTTAGTAGTGCCCTATTTCGATTACCGGGCACTATCGGATAAAAAAATAGCGTGGTTGGCCGATGAGATTCGAGGGCAATGGCCCCAAATTTCGAGCCAAGCATAACCAATAAGTTAAGGTGCACTAGCCCCTTCTATATGAAAGAAATTATTATATACGCCCCCAACATAATTTAGATTGTCGTTAGGTGTGAAACTGTCTATTTTGATTGGGGTGGTATTTGATAAACCTAAGTCTAGATTCTTTACTTGATAAAGATCGTAGCTTTTAACTGTTATTCCGTCATCTTCATATAACTTCTGTGAAAACAAAATACTTGACTCTGTAAACTGATACTTCAGCCAATGATTTGTATATTCAATATCTACTGTTAGATCGGATAAAATTTTCGATTCTATATTATAACTTGTTAATAGATATTGATCGGAACTTTTGCTTTTCGATAGGAAAACTATTTCATTTCCATATGCTTGATAACTATAGACATTGTCTAAAAATACTTCTTTTTCTAATTGAATATTTTCACCAGTCCATTCAAACAGGTCTACGGATCCGTTCTTTTCAACACCGAAAAGTGTTCGATCATTAGAAAATGTCAAAATAGTTGTAGAAGGCTGTAAATTGTATTCAGAGAGTATTTCTAGTTGAGGGGTTGTCGTGATTTTTCTCGCCTGCCAAACAAGTTTACTGTATTCCAGAAGTTCAAATACCCCCTCCATCTCTAACAAGATTTTTGGGTTATAAGCGTCGACAATAAAGGCTAGAGTCGATACGCCATCGTAGTGTATTTCACCCTTAAAATCGGTTATTCGAATACGGTCGATATTACCTAGTATATTATCCGAGCTCGAATAAGTTTGGTAAAACCAGCGCTCATCTAGAACTCTCACTTCGTCCATTGTAGTAGGAAAGTCAAACACCTTCTTCACGCTTATATACTTGTCACTAATTTTTGCCTCAACTAGACTTAATGACCCATAAGGCTGCTCACTGTATTCGAAATAGATTCTATCGTCCCATCGGTGAACTTGATAGGTTCCAATGCTAGAACGACAAGGTGAACTTGGTAAATTATTTGATGCCATTGATTTTATTTTTCCAGAGGTAGGATCAACCCACACAAGGTAATTACCACCGGCCTCATAAGAATATAATTGCCCAAAAAACTCATCCCCTCTTGCACAACCGCCTTGAAGAGAAACATCAGATAAAACAGCTCCATCACTGTCCTTAATTTCAACAGTTTCAACAACCCCCGTTTTAGTTAGCATCCGCAGCGTATTATCCCGCATATATAAGGTTTCTGCTTCGTCAATATTGGAGGACGATAACCATTCATCTGGATTCCTTACTTCGCCTTCTTCAGGACTGCAACCAATCGCAAAAACTATAATGCTGAGCATTAAAAAATTTATTCGTGTCATAACAACTAATTCCTTTCGTTGATTTTGGGAGTGTGGCAATCACTTCCTAATGTACAAACAATACAAGATGGACTTAGCCGTTTGTACGAGTCCTTTCATTCACTGTTTTTTCTAAGCCCCTAATTTGATCGGTTAGGTCTTTAATTCGATCGTGGGTTCTCATATCAATATCTAGCTTTTTATCCATAGTATGCATAATGGGAAAAATACTTTCTTCTATGCTGGTCGCCAGTACTTCAAGTATTTTACCTAACCCTTGAACAGGCTCGTTAATTACCTCTACCTTGGGCGCATTGCTTTGAATAGCCGAAGCTAACTTTTCAAAACTGTTCACCAGCTCTACATTAGGTTCAGAAACATTTTCTTGCTTAGGTTTATTGTCTTTAATGGCCGCTATGAGATCATTGATGGCTGATTTTTCAAAGTCTTTTTGTTCAAGTCCTACTTTAGATAGCTCCCCTAGCCCATCCGCCATATCAGCGAGTTGCGCTACCACCTTACCACCGACATCGCCTTCATCACCGCCTATGGCTTTGTTACGCAAGAAGTCTTTCTTAATTTGGGCCCAACGCTGCGACTGTGCTTCTGTCATATTGCCACGTAATTCCGCCAATTTAAGTAGGTTTGCTTCGGCACCGGTGGTGAGCAATTGAGCTTCGCCTATATAGTGGTCGGCAATCATTTGCATCATTTCATCATCATTCATAACCGCTGATATTTTTTCAGTCATCTTATTCATGTTTCGATAACTGCCCTGCAATTTAAATGAAGGTTCATTGCGGTATTTATCGTCTTGTGCGGCTGAGGCAATGTATTGCTTGTTTATTTTTAGAACCACATCTTGAACTACAAACATCTTCTTAAATATGCCGGTAATTTCTTGTATTTCGGCACCGCTATATTGGTGTGACAAATCGGTGGCGGCTATGTTCTTCCCTTGAGCCATTTTAATGAGGTTATAAATATCATCCATTTCTCGGACAGCTAGTGGCGCTAGAGCTGGGTTAGACGTTAACGCATTTTCGATATAGCTCAATGCAAATTGCTCATCCATACCACCTAAAATATCACCTAAGTTATAAATATCTGCGCGGTTAGCCAGCATGTCCGGAATTTTAAATGCTTCGCCCGACTCTGTATAAGGGTTACCAGCCATCACGACACTGAATTTTTTGCCTCGCATATCATAGGTTTTAGTTTGCTCTTTCCACACCCCTTCTATACGTCTTGAGCCATCACATAAAGATATAAATTTTTGCAAAAACTCAGGGTGCGTATGCTGAATATCATCTAAATACAGCATAACGTTATTGCCCATTTCTAAACCCAAGTTTAGTTTCTGGAGCTCTTGCTTAGCCGTAGCGTTTGGAGCTTGCTGCGGGTCTAGAGACATAACATCGTGCCCTAAGCTTGGGCAATTGATCTTCATGAATATCAAACCCAAGCGGTTGGCAACGTATTCCATTAAGGTTGTTTTACCGTAGCCCGGCGGTGAAATCATCATTAACAAACCCATTAAGTCAGTTCGCTTGGAATCGCCAACCGTCCCCATTTGCTTAGCAAGGTTGTCGCCAATTAAGGGTAAGTAAGATTCATTAATAAGACGGTTACGTACAAATGAGCTTAATGGACGGGCTTTAAACTCATGGAGCCTTAGCTTGTTTCGTTCGGTTGATATTATCTCTTGCCTTACATCAAGATAATGATGGTATGTAGGAACAACAACATCACGATGATGCTCTGTTCGTTGAATAAAGCTATCTAAACTAAACCGAAGTGATCGATCTTTAATGCGCTCGTGCTCGCCCATTAACCCATCGACGTTGATTTCGGTATTTGCTTCTATCGATCTTCGTTCAATATTCACGGGCACAATAAGCAACGCAATGGCTTCTGGTATGTAGTGGCTTAAAGATGTTAACTGTTTAGTTTGAACAAGCGCTTCTAACCAAGCTTGGGCTAACTGCCACTGACTGGCAGGTTGAGTTTCTAAATTATTCAATGCTTGCTGAAACATTCTCCAACTTTCGAAGTTTACGGAGCGTTGCAGCGCCTCTACTAGCTCGGTTGCATATTGGCTGGTAATAAACGCAAGTTGGTCGTTCGCAAGCTCTTCTACTAAGTAATTGGCGGCACGCTTTAGAACTTGAGTATTCTCAGTTATCAACTCGTTTTCGTTAAACTGCTGCATAGCCTCGAACACTTCCGCACACAGTAGTAAGCTAGCATCGTTACTGCCCAATGCTTGCGCTAATTGGAACGCCGATTGTGCGCGCGCGGCCCAGCTTTTTGTATCGACTAATGAGGACGAACCCTGTTGACTAGCCCAAAAGACTTGCGCCATCCCTCGGCTCAATGGATCAAAACGTAGCAAATCTGCTTGGTCTAACACGGGTACCAGCGCAGCTAATATTTTTGCGGCATCAAAATCATGAACACCTTTTTGGTAGCCTTCTTTGTAACGAGGGCTGGCTATATTTTTTACAATGGTAATCAGCTCATCTTCGTTTTTTATCGCCGTTCTCAGCGTTTTAGAGGTTAGCCCTTTTCTACCTTGCTCACATGCAGCCAGTACTATGGAGGCTAAATACTCAGCTCGGTATATATCATTGGTTTCAGATTCTATCGATAAATTCCAATAGTCTTTTAGATCGTGGAGCTTTTCACTATTGATCGGCTCAAAAAAATCTGTACCGGTTAAATGAATGTTTAAATCACCATCGCGAGGAATAATGGTTAAATCTAACTCTTGTGTGTTTACTGAGAACTTATGGCGAGGACCCAGCTTAATTACATTACCGCCCTCTTCAAAGATATCGGTTTTATCGCGCAGCGAACGTAATGCCTGCTCTTTGATAGACTTAGCACGTGATTCAATATCGTCCGCTTTTACTGCGGCGTCTAACTCTCGCAAACTTTGCACCAGATCACGTATTTTCATGACTAAGGCGTCAGTTGCGAAATAGGTATTAAGCTCATCATCACTGGTAAACTTGAGCGAGCGCTTTTCAATTGAGGTCAGCATGCGTCCAGCGGCATCGGTTAGGCTTTGTGCTTTACGTTGTTGCGCATCAAGTAGCTGTTGTTTGTGACCTTCAAACGATTCATAGATTTCTTCGCGTTTATCCATAATGTCGCTCAGAAACTGATCGTACTCTGAAAACTGGCTTTCCAGCTCCTCTAGCTGAACTAATAATCTAGAAAGTTGCTCGTCACATTTTTCGGGTGACGTTGCTAGCCCCAAAGCATTTACAATACTCTGCGAAAACAATTTAAACTGAGCACCAAACTGAGCAATGGCCTCTGAAGAACCCAGCCCTTTCTTCTTATGGTTCGCATTCGCTTTACTCTGATTTAGCTTTGAATAGACATTTGATATAGCATCAATGATTTGGGTACGTACCGTTGCGTCGGCTACTTTCAGAGTATTCATTAACTCGGTGAGCAAATCTAAACCGGCGACTGTTGATTCAATGTCTTCAATTATGGGGGTTAGCTCGGCAATGGTTTCCGCATTTTCGACCGAGCTGTCTAGCATAGTAATTTTTTCAAAGTATGGGTCTAGCGCTTGCTCACTCGATAAAAATTCGACGGTTTTTTCCGATAGACTTGCGTTTACTTGCTGTAGCTCTTCATCTAGAGCATCGAGGCGAGCAATATCTATATATCGATAATCACGAATGGTTATCAGGTGTCCGCGCTGATGACGCAATTGACTGAGCGCATTCACATAATCTTCGGCACTTTGCCAGGAATCTGGACGTATTTTTTGAAGCAAATCTTTTTGGTCTTGCTCGGCTTCGCGCATGGACGCTTTAGATTGCTGCTGTATCGATTGGACTTTTTCAAACTCATCAATTACCAACTCTGAGGTATGGGCTACTTGCTGGAGCAGCTGAGCAAGTGTTTCTGTTTCAGGTGAACTTAGCCAGTAGTGATCATCAAATACTCGTTTAGAGGCTTTCGCCAGTGCCTCATATAAGCGCGATGACACCGACTGGCTTTCTATATTCCGGCAGATACTGTAAATATCTGATATACCTCGAACTAATTCTGCGTTGCCAATTTTTCCGTAAAAAGTTTGGCTCTGCGGCTGGGCACTGGCAAATTCAGCACTGACATAGGGCGTTTGCCACACTTGCATTGGGTGTACGCGAGTCGCTTCATTTACGGCCGAAAAAACCACCAACTGTCCGCTTTCGGCTAATGCATAACCGTGACAAAAGATTGGGTTTTGCAATCGCTTATTAATCAGGTTATAGCCAAATAACCCGACTACACCTTCATTCGGCTCATAAAAAGCGTAGAGAACATCTTCGCCATTCGGAGAACGAATCGCACGCTGGAATTTTAAACCGGATACGTTTTCATCAAAGCGCTTATACTCGCCGTTTTGCAAATACAACCCACCAGGAAAAATCAAACCATGGTCTTCAGGAAGCTGTACGCAAGACTCCCCTATGGCGTCAATGCGCATCACTTCTTCGTTGAGTTTGTTATAAACCAAATAGCGTGTTGCACTTTCTTTATAAGGTAACACTTTTAATAGAATGAGATTGCCTACACTCGCATAAGCGATTTTACAATCGTCTAACGATTGGGTTTCATCCTCTACCGGCTCACTGTATATCCCTAAGCCATTGTCGGTATTGTTTTCGATTTTAACGGTTAAGTCACCACCAATCGTTTCTACAAATACAGTGTCTAAAATACTAATATGGGGGTGACGACCGTTTACAATATCGTCACGGGTGGCCTCTATCCATTCAAAATCGTAATCAGGTGGTGGCTGTATATCTCGTTCGCCACGGTTATCGATATACTTAATCGCCTTACCATCGGAAGATATAGACCAACGAAACACTCGAACATCGGATAATTTTTCACCAATTTGAAATGCCGCAAGTAACTTACCGTCTTTTACGGCTAATTGTATGAGTTTGGTGTTTTTGTAGTATCGGTAGAGCTCACTAAAATCATTTACAAAGCTGGTTTCTTTAAGAAAATGGTTTTCGTGTTCTACAGCTTTTAACTCTACGCCGTTTTCTGTTTGCTTTATATCAAATAAAGCGAAAACATCTTCAACTTTCGTTTCTTTCTTTAAACCAATGAAAACATTATAACCAAACAGAAGATGCTCACCCACTTGCACAATGTCTCGCGCAATGCAGTTATGCTCTGTTCTTACACGGGTACGGCCAATAACGGCCATGTCTGCACTACCAAACTCTACGAGACGCGCAGTATTCAGCTCTTGCGCCTGTTCAAACAGCTGCTTACCTTGCTCTGCTAAACGTTTACTGATGACTTCATAGGCACCCCCTTCGGCAACAGCACTGTCAACAGCTTGATCCGCAGCGTTAAGTTGCGTGTTGTTTAGTTCGGTCATTATTTTATCCTTAAAATTCTATGGCTTACTTGGCAGAGGCAAGGCAGGTAAAACAGCCTGGTAGTTAGCGAATGGGGGTTTCCCCCCCAAACGCACTAGGCTTCAGATTTCTCTTTAGTTGAGGAGCTCGATTGAGCATTATTTGGCTGCATCATTTTACTGACAAGCCCTTGAATCACATTACTCTTACCAGCTAAGCCGTCGACCGCTTTACCAATAGAGAGTGACTTAGCAAAATTATCAAAGAAATGATCTTCGCCGCCCACAATATCGATCTTCGCTTTCTGCAGCGCAACGGCCAATACTTCAGCATTTTCTTTAGCGATTTCCTTGCCAGCTTCCATAGAGGCCAAGGCTTCTTTAAGGGCTGTTTCAAGCCCCATGCGGAACTCTTCGTGGTCACGTGCTTGCTCACTCATTGAGTTCATCGCTTCAAATTTATCAACTAGGCCATCGGCTTCGGCTTTAAACTGCAATCGAGTCACATCGGCACCCGCTGTACCGGTACCCAGTAAGGCATCGGCTTCGGCATCGCCTTTGGCTTTAATAACGTTCGCTTCTGCGATGCCCTCTTTTTCAAGTGACATAGCTTTCGCTTCTTGCACTTTGGCTTCAGCTAAACCAGGTGCGGCTTGCTCGGCCTGAACACCTTCAGCTAACTTCTTCTTACCATCGGCTTCTTTAGCTGCGGCTTCTAAATCGGCTTGTGCGAGTACGGTTATTTCTACCGCCTTATGTTTCGCTGCGAGTTCTTCTGCTTCAGCGGCTTTAACTTGCTTAACCTTCTCTTCTTCAGCAATCGCTTCAGCTGCAAGTACTTGAGTTTGCTTGGCACGATCGGCTTCTGAAACTTCACGAACTTCCTTGATACGCTCTTCTTCAATTGCCACAGTTTTATCAACTGCAACGCGTTCGCGTATCACATTGGCAATTTCTTTCTTTTCTACTTCTATGGCTTTTTCTGCTTCAATACGCTGCAGTTCTACTTCACGCTCACGTGAAACCACTTCTAAATCTCGCGCTCGTGTTACCTTTTCTTGTTCAATGGCTACGGCGCGCAGTCGGTTCTGTTCAGCTACTTCCATTTCGCGCTTTTGATTTTCAGTTTGAACCGCTAAGTCTTGGTCTGTAATAATAGTCGACTGCTCGGCTTTTAAGCGCTCTTCTTCTTGTACCTTTTTCGTTTCTGCTTCTTCACGTGCAATGATGGTTTCTATTTCACGCTTTTGTTTTGCTTCTGCATCAGACTGTTGCCGCTCTAGCTCTAGCATAGCTTCAACGGTTTCAACATTCTTTTTCTTAATCGCCAGTTCTTCGTCACGCTCGAAGTTATTGGTTTGAATGTTTTGGCTTGCGGTTAGTTCGGTAATTTTACGGATACCTTCGGCATCTAGAATATTAGATGGGTCAAGCGAAGACTTTGGTGTTTGCTCTAAATAGTCAATAGCAACATCTTCTAACACATAGCCATTTAGATCATCACCAATTACTTCAATAATTTTTTCTCGGAATTCTTGTCGGTTTTCAAAAAGATTCACAAATTCAATTTGTTTACCGACTGTTTTCAATGCTTCTGAAAACTTAGCATTAAACAGTAAGTTAACCGACGTTTTATCGGAAGCGCGGTCGGCACCAATAGATTTCGCAACTTTCAATACATCTTCAGCCGTTTCATTCACCCGCAAATAAAACGCTACTGTAATGTCGGCACGCATATTATCGGCACAAATTAGACCATCTTTACCACGACGATCTACTTCCATGGTGATCAATGAAATGCGCATTAACTCTTTCTTGTAGATGACAGGTATCACAAAGCCACCCGTAAACTTAACCTTTGGCGTCGCCGACAGGTCGTTGACAATCAAAGCCACGCCTTGCTCTACCTTGACATAAAACGCTTTAAAAAACGCCGCCAGCCCAACAATACCTATAAACAGCGCGCCTACAATAACAACCCAAGGGGCATTTTGAGCTAAGTTTGCTAATTCCATAAAAGTTTCTCCATTTTAATAATCCTTATTTATGAGTTGCCAAGAAATTCGTCTTCCGAGATAACTCTGTATACATTTTTATCTTTTAGGTATTCATAAGCGACAACTCGGTCACCCTTTTTGAATTTTTCTTCTCCGTTAGCGCGAACCTTGAGTACAAGGCCAGCACCACCGTCGTTTAAATGCGCTTCGCCAAAACCAGCATCAACTCGTAGCGTTTTTACAACCAACGTTTGCCCAAGTATTTTAGAGCTGTTCGTAGTGGTAGCTTCATTGAATAATTTTCTCAATGGCTTAATAACTTGTGCAGATATGAGTGCAGAAAGTAGCAAAGATACAAAAAGCACCACTCCGCCGAGCAGAAACTCAACAACACCCGACGTATAAGGCATTAGTAAATAGTGATCGGCATAATAACTAATTAGCCACCCAAACATTGAGACTAAGGTCAAAACAACTGTGACTGGCACGCCATTTAGACCAAACTTTAGAAATAGGCCAGCCAATACATTGACAGTTTCAGTGCTTCCTTCTACTTCAGGCAAACCAAAATCTAAGAAACCAATATCAACCAAGCCCAATACAGCAATAACCCAGTACAGAAGCATCAAAACAAAGATAATAGTGAATATAACCGTAGGGAAAGACGATATATTTTGGTAGAAAGGGTCCATTTCTTTCATAAACAGTACGGCAAACATAGGGGTTCCTTACCTATTTTTTAATCTGTTTAATACTTCATTAGCGCCACTAGAGCCTGTTTTGATTCCCGCTTCTTCTAACTTCTCTATCAGTGCACTTTTGCGGGTGCTAGGGTCTGATTCGGCGACAGCATCAAACTGTGCGGCTTTCATAGACTGACGTTCTTTCAAACGTTCGAGTGCATCTTGTGCGGTTTGTAGGCGAGTTTTTGCACTAGAATGCTGGCCCGCAACGGTTGCCTGAGCTCGTTGTACACTTGCCATAGCTTTAATGGTATCTATCTGCTGTTTTAATCTTTTTAAATTCAGCTCAGCTTGCTTAATAATGCGCTGTAAGTCTTTTATGGCATGTTGGTAGGCATCTCGAATTTCAACTTCTTGCGCTTTATCGGCTTCCAAACTGGCTATTTTTTCAGCCACTTCTAATGCCAATGTTTCGTCGCCTTTTTCGAGGGCTTTTAGCGCATACTGCTCATGTTCTGATATTAATTTAACAACTGAGTCGACCTGCTCGTTTGCGACCACCCGCTTTGCCATGAGCTCCGTTAACGCGCCTCTAGACTGTTTAAGCTCTGCAGAGGCTACTCTGACTTCTTTATCTAACAGACTAATAGCTTGAGTATCTAGCAGCGATTCTATCCCTTCGTTTGTATCGCCCTTTAATGCGCGAACCAGTTGTGCCCAAATATTCATTTATGCACCCTCATTCGAAGAAGCATCAAATAGGTACTCGCTATAAGCTTCAGTTGCTTGAATAACGTTGCTTGCTAATGTTTCTATTTCAATAAGCACACTGTTTAAAACCGAGGCACTACTCAGCGCGCCAAACATGAAATAACAGTCGCCAAAACCTTCAGTAGCTTCAAGGCAAATAGTCGATAGCGGGTAATATTTATGGGTTTTAAGAACAACACTATTGAAAGCGGCAGGGTTTAATACGCGACTAACAGGCCACAGCAAACATTCCACTATTATTTGCTCACCACACACCGAAAGGTATAAGGGCAAATCGCCAAATTCTTTCATCACCAACAATAATACAGGCTCAACACCATCAACCAGCTCTATTTCAATGCTGGCATTTTTTACTTGATCGGACGTTTGCAAAGCTTGGAATAAACTCTGCGCGGTCCACACAGGTTGATGTTGATTCATGGTTACCTCAGTTATATTCATTGGCGCATCTGAAGTAACACGTAACTGTTTTTCGATAGCCAGTAGCTGTGCAGTGTGCTCGGGCAATACCCACACTTCCCTTTTTACTAGCCCCTGCTCGCGTAAGCGGCGGCGATATTCGCGTTGATAATGAGCTGATGTTTTTGTTGTCATAAAGCCAAGTTATAGCCTTACCTGTAATGAGTCAACGTTTATTACATGTAAGGTGAAATATTGTGACTAAAGTCATAATTGGTGGGTCGCTGTTCACAACGGATTCCAGCACGCAAAATATTTTGAAACTAATTTTAAGGTAATGGCCAGTTCATTAAGATCGGTTAGGTTTAATTGTACGCATTTGGGGTATCAAAGAGTGCCTCCTAAAAGCCCTGCTCGATGCTGGGTTTTAGAGTGGGTGACTTATTAAACCATCTCAAACAAAAACAGTTGCGAAAGTTGAATGCTTTGCCGCTGTTTATATTTTAAGTCAACCCTTAGAGTGCCTGTCCATTTAAGCCATTGCTGTCGTATTCTTCATGTAGCTTCACATCCGTTGCGCCACAGACTTTTAAGAACTTTATCATAGGCTGAATACTAGGCTCTACAGTGCGAAAACCGCCAATACAAATATCAGCTCTACCTGGGAATATTTCCGAAGAACGGGTACTAATTTCGCCTCGCTCCTCTTCCCATACGTCTAGCACGTAACCAACCATTTCCCCTGCATGCTCGCTAAAAGCCTCAGCATATTCTTCAAGATAGGCGCCATGTTCGTTGCTTGATAAGCCTTCGACTAAGGATTGCCATTTGGGTTGGTCAATTACTGGAAACTGTACTGATATAGTCACCCATGATTCCATCATGGTTTGGATTCCTTTCTTACAGTATCCAATGCTTCTCGCAACGGACCTGGCATATGTTCAAATGTTTCTACCTTAGTGACAAATTCATTGCAAAACTGGATATGGTATTCTGTAACTTCAGTTAAACGTTTACCAAATTTCCTATTATATACATCGGAAATTAGGTCTGAATAGAAATCGAATAGATCATTCGATACATTGCAATTATTCGCAGTCATATATTTAAAAATAGAAAATAGGTAGTCCAGCTTAAGAACCCATTTAGGTTCAAAAGAATACAGATCTCTTGACATATATGAGTCCAAATTTACTAATATATTAAACGATAAGTGATTTGGATCTAACTCAAGAGCTATATCGCCCTTTTGGGTTGTTCGAGTAACGATCGGCTGAAATTCAGTACCTAAATGATAATCCCAATAAGCTAATTGATCTTGATCAGTCATTCCGCTTGAAGACTGGTCAAGGTAACTCCCATATGTTGCATCGAGAAGTAATTTTTCATCCCAGTTCAAATTAGAATAATAGTAGTCGTAGCCCTTTTTATTCTGAATCGGAAACATTTTCAACATCGTGATGCTATATGTCGTCAGCGGCATCTCAGCCTCAAGTATTCCTTCAAAGAAGTACTTTCGAATTGAGGTTAATTCTTTCTTCCTATATTCCGCCTTTAGCTTGCCTTTGGTTAATGCCAACTCCCAGCCAGCCTCACGATAAGCTTTCCATTCTGTTTCTTTCATTTCTGGAAAAATAGTGTCTAAGCTTTCCATATCACCCCTCTATCAATTGCTTAAATAATCTTCTGCACCGGTTTGAATAACATTGGCAGATTTATGGCTAATCACCACCGCCAATGAGCTTTGCATCGCTGCCTCGTGAACTGAACTGGACACTCTCTAAACTTTAACGTAGTCACCAACAGATGACTTTATGCACGACATGCATCGCTTATTCAAGGGTTATGTAATGTTAATGCTGTTTCTGTTCAAGTCATATCTAATTGGTCCTATTCAACCAATAAATTATCATCTACCAATCTTCCAAAGGAATGGATTATGACCTTACCTAAATTAATTGGCTCAATTGCCATTGTAACTTTGTGCGTTGCGCTTGGAATACTAGCCTCAATGCGACTAAATGTTAGCTCCCAGCTACCGTCGGAAATAACTTAATATGACTACGATTTGCGTATGCAAAAATTTCAAGTTGATGAGCAATCACATATCGAGTTTTGGCAGTGGCAGCGACACGATCTAGTCAAACCTAAAAACACCTGGTTTATTGCTGGAATTGGGGGCCCTGGTGGACAAATTGATAGCGATATCGTCGATGAATTTGTCAGTATATTCGATCAATATGCAACATCGGTCGATCAACTTATCATTGGGCAAATTCGTGGCCATGGTAAATCTAATGAATTAGAGTGCTTATATAACGAATCATATTCTGCCTGTAGAAAAAGGATTGTAGACTCTGGCATTGACGTAACACACTATCACTTCATGACATACGCCCAAGATTTTAATGCTTTACGAAGCCACTTAAACATAGATCAATGGTCGATATACGGCGTGTCCTACAGCGGTCGCGTGGCTGGTGCCATGCTTTTAACAGACTCTCAAAACATATCTGCAGTATTATTAGATTCTCCTGTTAGCCTATTCCCAGAGCAAACTACAGATGCTCCTATAATCCAAGCTAAAGCACTATACAAATTTCGAGCAGCATGTTTATTGATAAAGTCATGCCTAGGCAATTTTTCTAACCGTAACAAGCAGAAAAAGTTGGATCAGTTCATTGATAACTTCGAACAATCAAACGTATATATGAAAGGTTTAAACAATGTGGGGTTAACAAAGTATTTATGGTCTGTTTGATCTGATGTATTTCGATTTCGATTTAGCTCAACAATGGGTTCAGCTACATATTGAAAACCCAGAAGGGTTTGATCAAAATTTAGTCAGTGACGAATTAATGGAACATTTGCTTCTAAACCCAACTGTTTATGGGGTTTGGCCAAAGGCTATAGTCGATTATATTTCACCCATTCCCAGCGAGTTTACACATTGCAATGAGACTGTAGGTGAGAGTACTTTCAAGGAAATAGACCTTGGCGTGTACGGAAAGTACTTGGATATTAAAGACTATTGCTGGACAACTCCGGTTCACAGTTACAAAATACCCGACACACAAAACACTCAGGTACTTGTTGCGCACTCCCCTTTTGATCCAGTTATAGAGCAATCCGATATCCAGTCTTATTTAACGGCTCTCCCTCAAACGAAAACCTGTTACACCTTGGACGCTCAACATACAATTGAACTTCTCAAGCTAATTCCACTGATCAACGTGCTAGAAGAAAAAGACACTCCACTGCCCGATTTTTGCCAACCCGACATTTCAAATATTGTCTCACAATACCCAGATTACAATTGAGCATGGAATACGCTCGCACGGTCGCTGGCGTGAACTGTCCAGTTCTGGGCATTGCTTTGCAATACCCATATACAAAAAAAGCCACCCGTTGGGTAGCTTTTTTTTGTATATAAATCTGGTAGGACTATCCAGATGCGCTCTCTTCGGTCGCGGCCGTTGGCGTGAACTGTCCAGTTCTGGGCATTGCTTTGCAATACCCATATACAAAAAAAGCCACCCGTTGGGTAGCTTTTTTTTGTATATAAATCTGGTAGGACTATCCAGATGCGCTCTCTTCGGTCGCGGCCGTTGGCGTGAACTGTCCAGTTCTGGGCATTGCTTTGCAATACCCATATACAAAAAAAGCCACCCGTTGGGTAGCTTTTTTTGTATAAAAATCTGGTAGGACTATCCAGATTTGAACTGGAGACCTCTGCCATGTCAAGGCAGCGCTCTAACCAACTGAGCTATAGTCCTGAATTGTGGGCGTATGATACCGATCTTTTGTTCTTGCGCAAGGATTTTGTTAAAAAAATCTTGTTTTTCAGTAGCTTAGCCTTGAAAAGGCTTATTTTTTAGGTGCATTTAACCATTCTGTCGGGTGCGCCATAAATAAACAGCTTTGCGCACTATTTTGTTCTTATGGTGTTTTAAGTGCGCCATTATTGTGCGTTTTTCACCCATTATGCGCAATTTACACTGCTTTGCGCTTGGTATGTTAGTTGCAATTACCTAAGTTAACCTCGTCTAAGGTAATAAATTTGAATGCAACCCGATACATTGTCTACACCGATCTAGATGGCTCTTTAATAGACCATCACAGTTATGATTTCTCTTTAGCGGTGCCTGCCCTTGCTACATTAAGAACGCACGGTATTCCCGTCATTCCTGTTAGTTCAAAAACCCGCGCTGAAATAGAGCCACTTTCGAAGTCTCTTCGCTTAAACACCCCTTTCATTGCTGAAAACGGTGCGGCTGTATTTATTCCTAAAACGGCTGATTATGCTTATTTCGATACGTTGAAGTTAACTCAACAAGAACACCACTATGTAAAGGCTTTTGCTCCTAGCATTCATTACTGGGCCATTGTATTTAAAGAATTGTCTAACGTTTTACCAAACGCCTTTACTCCGTTTAGCCAGTTGAGCACGGCTGAATTGGTAAAGATTACGGGCTTGAATGCAAAGCAAGCTGAATTAGCCAAACAAAGAGAATTTTCAGACCCACTATATTGGTTCGGCAATGATGCACAGTTTGCTCAACTCACCAGGTTTTGCCAGAACAAGCACATCGAAATTGTACAAGGTGGCCGCTTTGTTCATTTACTGAAAGGCTCTAATAAAGGTGAATCTGTAGCTTGGTTGCATCAACAACTGCAAGCCCAAGAGAACGCCACCTTATGCAGTATTGGCTTAGGTGACGGCGAAAATGATATTGCTATGTTGAAGGTGGTTGATTGGCCCGTACAAATTAAATCCCCAACTCACAATTTTCCAATTTTTGATCACCCTCTTTGCTTACGAACTGAAAATGTAGGTCCCGCTGGTTGGAATGAAGCAATGTTCAAACTTATTCCAGCACTTAACTCTTCACTTTAAAGGACAAACCTATGGCTGATTTCCATCAAAATGGCATTGTAACCACACTTCACAATTTATCTGAGCGGTCTATAGAAGATTTAGAATACGATCTATTGCACTTTTCTAGATTCCGCCCGCTAGGGCTTATATTGCCATCCTTATATTCTGAATTAGAAGGCAGTGCTCTACCGGCCATTATTAAAGAACTCAAGCAAGTTCCTTACTTATCGCAAATTGTCATCGGGTTAGATCGAGCCGACAAAGATGAATACCATAAAGCTTTGGAGTTTTTTGCTGCACTGCCCCAACACCACCGTGTGTTATGGAATGATGGACCTCGGTTAAAAGCCCTCGATGAAAAACTTCAAAAGCTAGAAGTGGCACCAAAGGAATTAGGGAAAGGACGCAATGTTTGGTACTGCATGGGCTATATGTTGGCAACGGGAAAATCTGAATCTATTGCCCTACACGATTGCGACATTCTTACTTACGATCGCGGGTTACTAGCAAGGCTGCTTTACCCTGTTGCACACCCCCAATTTAATTACGAATTTTGCAAAGGCTATTATGCGCGAGTAGCCAATGGAAAAATAAACGGTCGGGTATCTCGATTACTGGTTACGCCCTTACTACGCGCGCTGAAAAGGGTAGTTGGTACCAACGAATATTTAGATTTTATAGACAGCTTTCGCTACCCGCTTGCCGGTGAATTTTCTTTTCGTCAGGATGTTTTAAAAGACATTCGCATTCCTTCAGATTGGGGTCTCGAAATCGGCGTTTTATCTGAAATGCATCGAAACTATGCAAACAACCGATTGTGCCAAGCCGATATTGCAAAAAACTATGATCATAAACACCAAGATCTTAGCCTAGAAGATGCAAACGCGGGTCTTTCAAAAATGTCGATAGACATCACTAAATCAATATTCAGGAAGTTGGCCACGCAAGGGGAAACATTTAACTCAGAAACCTTTCGCTCGTTAAAAGCAACCTACTACCGTATTGCTTTAGACTTTGTCGAAACCTACCACAATGATGCCATTATGAATGGGCTCACACTTGATATTCATCAAGAAGAAAAGGCCGTGGAAATGTTTGCTAAAAATATCATGTCGGCGGGAGAGCAATTTTTAGACGCGCCAATGGAGCGCCCTTTTATACCCAGTTGGAACCGAGTAGTCAGTGCCATGCCTGATGTCTTTGATCAGTTGATCACTGCAGTCGAAGGCGATAGGGAAGACTTTTTAAACCTTTAATCAGGGCAAATTACTATGCAGCACACTATTGAGAATCTTACGTTAAAGCTCAATCAGCAAATAAACTTTATTTATGACGGAATCAATATTCCGCTTTCACCCATGCAACTCGCAACCAACCTCATCGGCATTATGCGATTAGATTCTAAAACACCGGCACCTGTTCCTTTTACTAATCACTGGACTGAGCAAGATGCCGTTTTAATTACCTATGGGGATAGTCTAGAAAAAAAAGACGGGCACAATGTGCTAGAACCCCCATTGCAAACGCTTAATCAGTTCTTGCAAGGGCCTGTTCGAGAAGCCTTTAACAGTGTCCATATTCTACCCTTTTACCCTTATAGCTCCGATGACGGCTTTTCGGTGATTAACTATACGGCTGTGAATGAGTCACTAGGTGATTGGTCTGATATCAATAACATTGCGGATAAGTTTCGATTAATGGCCGACCTTGTAATAAACCATTGCTCCAGCCGAAGTGTCTGGTTTGACCAGTTCATTAAAGATGAGCCACCAGGTAACAAATTCTTCAAAACAGGAGATGCTCAGGCCGATTACAGTGAAGTAACACGGCCACGTGCTTCACCGCTATTAAGAGAAACTCAAACGAAAATTGGCCAAAAACTAGTCTGGTGTACCTTTAGCCATGATCAAGTAGACTTTGATTTTTGCAACCCCGATGTACTGTGTGAATTTGTTAAAATTATAAGAAAATATTTAGATGAAGGTGTAAAAATATTCCGCTTAGATGCCGTCGCTTTTTTATGGAAAACGAATGGCACAAGTTGCGTTAACCTACCCCAAACGCATGAAATCATCCGATTGCTGCGAACGCTGATAGAACACGCTTGCCCCGATGCTGTGATCATTACCGAGACCAATATTCCTAACCAAGAAAATTTAAGTTACTTTGGCAACGCTAATGAAGCTCACAGTGTTTATAACTTTTCACTCCCGCCTCTATTGGTTAATACACTAATTTGCGGCAATAGCCGCCACCTCCGTCAATGGCTTATGAGTATGCCCCCATGCCAGGATGGCACGGCTTATTTTAATTTTATTGCATCGCACGATGGCATCGGGTTACGCCCTGCCGAAGGTCTTTTGAGTGAACCTGAGATTAATACCCTTATCAGCACCATGATGAATTTTGGTGGTCGAATTTCAATGCGCACTTTGGCCGATGGTTCATTACGGCCTTATGAAATTAATATTGCATTATTCGATGCACTACAAGGCACCACCTCTGGCCCCGACAAGTTTGGCTTAGACCGTTTTATATGCGCCCACGCAGTGATGTTAAGTTTAGAGGGCATCCCAGCCATTTATATTCATAGTTTATTGGGCACAAGAAACGACTATCAGCGCTTAGAAAATACACAACACAATCGCCATATTAATCGACACAGGTGGGACTACGACGCTCTAAATAAAGAGCTCAACAAGGAAACCAGTACGCATTCCGCTGTTTTCAAGCGCATTACCGACTTACTACGAATACGAAGGCAACAAAAGGCGTTTCACCCCAATGCCACCCAATTTACGCTGCAGTTAAGCGATGAACTGGTTGGCGTTTGGCGACAATCGATAGATCGAAAACAAAGCATTTTTTGCATACACAATATAACGGACCAGATAGTCAGTTTATCTTTCCATGAATTGAATTTAATTGAAGGTGTTGCCTGGCGGGATCTAATTTCAGGGGATCAATTGAACCAAACGAAAAGCACTTTAACATTAGCACCTTATCAATCGCTATGGCTCAGCAATTTATAGAACTACACTCTCTAAGTATCAACGAAGATATTTTAGAACGAGAGGGCTAGCATTAATCCGGAATAGCTTGCCCCCTATAAATTCGTTTTGGCAGTTGCTTGGGCGCCTGTACTTTTTCTTTCAGATCTGCCACCGGAATTTCTACACCTCGATAGAATCTTCCACTCGACTGAACGGTTGGTTTGAGTTTTTCGGGCCAATCTCCACCCATTAAATGGAAAAGTTCTTTAACAAGCGCTTTCAAAATAGCATCGCTAGTATGGTGATAAATTTCATTGAGTTCATCAAAGACTTCGGGGTTCGCTAATTTAATACTGGGTTTTTTCTCACTTGAAACTCGGCGGCGAGTTTCCCTAATAAGATCAATAATAGCTTTACTGTACATCATTGGTTTTTTCTCTTGTAGTTACGAGCTAACAATTGAAGGTATTGCTTGTGGTGCAATCATTAGTACAGCAATTACTATACCGACAGCATATTTCCAGTAAGAATTAGTGAATAGGTTTTTTACAACGTTCAATAGTGCCTTATTTTCGAGCATGGTTAGAGTTTATATGGTCAAAATGATCCAAAAAAGTGCCGATGTTAACGGCTTTACTCGGTTGACTATACTGACTTGATTGATAACATCTTCATTCATCAATTTTTTAAACGTAATCAAGGCGCAGCGATATTATGAAACGATCAAAATTTAGCTGTACGCTACTGCACCATGGTATTTACACTCAGTGGGATGAAAAAAGTAAACAACTACCAAAGCTCATTGAGGTGACTACCGACATTCCTGCTCGTGAAAATATTGAATTTGGGTTCATCGCCAACTTTAAAAAAGCCAAAGGCTTAAAATTCAGTTATATTATCTATCATCCCGATATTCCTGATGAACATGGAACCATCCTTGAACCTTTTACGGGCGATGTTTACGTTCGCAATAATGATTGGAATTTTTATTTAGGCGATACCTTATGGCAGCCTTTAAATACAAAGCTCGGCCATTGGCGTATGGTACTTGAGCTTGACGGGGACATTTTAATTGAGAAGACGTTTATAGTAGATATTGAATTTAAAGGTGAACGTACGTTAGGTCACGCGCGAAATTCATTTAAGCCCAGAAAGCGTTGGTAGAAATTACAATTTGCATTAGTAGGCACTCGTCATATACCCTAATCTAAAAATAATAAAATCCTTTTAGGCTCACAATGATTAATCAACCACATGGTCAAACAGAAATATCCGTAAGTGGCCGCATTTTACAGGTTTCTTATTTCGGCCAATTTAATCTAGAAGGTATAGCTAGCGGATTAAGCAAACAACGAAAAGTCATTGAATCATTTAATGGCGAACCCTTTGCCGTCTTGATTGACGACAAAAACATACAGGGCGGCACACCAGAAGCTTACCAAGCACTTGAAGAATTTAACCAATGGGTGAACTCTCAATACATGGTTGCGAAGGCTATGCTCTTTAAATCTAACCTCCAGTTAAAAATATTAGATTCTTTAGTTGATTCTAGAAAAGATCAAAATATAAAGACATTTTCTGACAGAAAAGAGGCGCTACGTTGGTTAAACAGCGAGCTCACCAAAGCCACTAATTCAACTCACCACGCTTAAACACCGATAAAGGCAATGCCTTGTTAATACTGAAAAACACTCTCCCATAAAAACCACTGCAATAAATAATGCTCAATTCTGTTCAATATCGTACCATTAGTGATATTCATTAACAGGCCTAGTACTGTTCCGATCAATAAGTAATGTGGATCCATGACCCAATGAAGCCAAGCATTAAACCTAACAATCCAAACTTTTCTTCTGGGCCGTGCAGTAAACGGCCTGGTTACAACATAAATGCTCTCGATATATCTGTGTTAGGTCGGTCGCACCGCTCCGGCGCGGGTAAAGATGTATTGTCTAAAGTTTGCCTAAAAACCGCTGAATTGCTGGGCTTACCCGAAGGCTGGCGTGTAGGCATTGTTCCTGGTTCTGATACGGGCGCAATGGAAATGGCTATGTGGGGGATGCTCGGTGAACGCCCTGTTGATATTTTCGGCTGGGAGTCATTTGGCAAAGGCTGGATAAACGATGTGACCAACCAGCTAAAACTAGATAACGTACGAACTATTACGGCTGACTATGGCACTCTTCCTAATTTAGACCAAGCAAATTTTGAGCATGATGTTATTTTTACTTGGAATGGCACAACCTCTGGAGCAAAGGTGCCAAATGGAGACTGGATTGCGGATGACCGCCAGGGCTTAACCATTTGTGATGCTACTTCTGCCGTGTTTGCCATGGAATTACCTTGGCACAAGCTAGATGTTGTCACTTTTTCTTGGCAAAAGGTTCTTGGCAGCGAAGGCGCTCATGGCATGCTTATTCTTTCGCCACGCGCTGTAAAGAGGCTAGAAACCTATACGCCACCTTGGCCCTTGCCAAAGCTATTTAGGCTAACCACCAAAGGCAAGCTAAATGAAGGTATATTCCGAGGTGAAACAATTAATACCCCTTCTATGCTATGTGTTGCAGATTATTTAGACGCTTTATCTTGGGTAGAATCTATTGGTGGAACTCAGCAAGCCATTGAAAAGTCACTTGCTAACTTAAAGACGCTTGAGGCATTTGTCGAACAAACGCCTTGGCTTCACTTCTTAACTCAAGAAAAGGCGATTCGATCCAATACCAGTGTCTGCTTTACCGTTGATTTACCACCAGAAAAAATCAAATTAATGATCTCACTACTTGCCAATGAGGGTGTTGCATACGATATTGGTTCTTATAAAGACGCTCCAGCTGGGTTGCGCATATGGGCAGGAGCAACCGTAGAGCAAAGTGACATTGAAGCCATGCTGCCCTGGCTAGAATGGGCTTATCACGAAGCGAAAGGTTAGATTACCATGAAATAGGTGGTAAGCCAGTCGAGCTTTTCTTATTCAATTACGCTATGCTGAATTTAGGTTCACACTATTAATAAATAAAAAGGATCCTATATGTCTCTTAGTGCAGAAAAGCTCGATGAAATTAACTTATTACTTCAATTCCCTTCCGATACCATTATGGCTGGTTTGAAAATTCACAGCGATGCTGAATCAAATGTCCAACAAGCGGCCAAGCGACTGTATGAGAAAGGCTTTACCGACTCTCCGGATGGTGGCTACCTTACCGATGCCGGCATCGAAATTCTAAACCACATCAAATTGCTAAATTCCGCGCTAAAATAGTCTGGAACTTTTAAAAACTAACAAGGTCTACTTATTTAACACCACAAATAAGAAAGACCTGTTATGTCTATCGTTAAGAACCAACCTTATGTATGCGATGGCATGCCGCCATTACAGCAAGGACCAAAACCAACCTCTTTTTTTGAGTTTTGGCCCACGTGGGCGATGTACCTACCCGTCTTAATTCAATGGCTGCTGCTTTCTATACGACATCGCTCTCTAACCCTTCCATTAATAGCAAACCCTAACCTACCCTTATCTGGAATGGTGGGTGTCCCCAAAAGTGAATTACTCGCTCAGGCAGGGCCTTTACTAAATGCCCATATATTGCCTTGGTTTACGTATACCGTTTCTACACACCCTATTTCGGAACAAATTGACTCCATTGAGGCAAAATTACAAGCGCGTAAATTAGCCTACCCTTTTGTGTGTAAACCCGATATTGGTTGTCGTGGCGCGGGCGTGAAGCTAATTCATAGCGCCGATCAGCTTTCAAACTGTTTGTCTTGCTACCCTGCAGGGGCAAATTGCATGATACAACAATTGGCCGACTACGAACCGGAAGCGGGGGTTTTTTATGTTCGCGAGCCCGGCCAAACAACGGGAAAAATTATCTCATTGGCACTGAAATACAGCCCTTACATTGTTGGTGATGGCCAACACACACTGGCACAGCTGATAGATCAAGATAGACGCGCACGGGAATTAAAGCACCTTTACGAGAAAAGGCATCAGGACTCCTGGGAAAAAATCATACCAAAAGGCGAACCCTATAAATTGGTTTTTTCGGCCAGCCATTGTCGAGGGGCTGTATTCAAAGATGCGGCACAATTTATAACACCTGAGCTTACCCTCGCAATTGATTCGCTCATGCAGGATCTTCCCGATTTTCACTATGGCCGCTTAGATATCAAGTTTAAAGACTCTTCGTCTTTGCAGGCCGGAAAGACCTTACAAGTTGTTGAAATTAATACGGCCAGCTCTGAATCGTTACATATTTGGGATGCAAACACATCGTTTTCACAGGCGATATCTTCACTGCTCTTTCAATATAAAACGCTTTTTAGAATTGGATCATTAATTCGAAAGCAAGGTATAAAAACTCCAACTATCGGCGAGTTAGTAAGGCGTTGGCGCTTAGAAAAGGAATTAACTCTCACCTACCCGGAGACGGATTAATATGAAAGACACAAATCCATTTCGTGTGCCTATTCATTCTAAATTTATAGCTGCTACATTAGAAAAGGCTCTGGGATTAAAGCCACTTATAACGGCATACGATTCTCGTCGCGATAACTTAACTTCAGAGCAGTTTTTAGACTATACGCTAGCCTCGCTCAAGGTTCAGGTCACACTGCAAGGATCGTCATTAAATGAAGAACTACCAGAATCTGGACCTGTAATTGTTGTTGCTAACCACCCATTTGGAGGTTTGGATGGTGTAGCCCTTACCCGCGCTGTCTTATCTGTTCGACCGGACACTAAAGTATTAACCAACCAAATGCTTTCCAGAATTCCGGAGTTCCATGACGTATTTCTAGGTGTTGATGTACTTTCAAAAAATGCCACCGCTCATAATTTACAAAGCGTTCGCCATGCCGATAAGCACTTAGCCCGCGGTGGTGTACTCATAGTTTTTCCCGCTGGTGAGGTCAGTGCCGCAAGGTGGAACAATTTTTCTGTTCAAGATAAAAGTTGGAACAGCATGGTAGGAAGGCTTGCGCTAAAGCACCGAGCTTCCTGCTTACCCATTTATATACATGGTAGGAACCCGGCTTACTTTTATGCCGCGGGGTTAATTCACAAACGGCTACGAACGTTGTTATTGCCAAGGCAATTAAGCAACAAAATTGGATATCATCTTAAAATGACGATTGGCAAACGACTTAGCGAAAAAGAGTGTACTAAGTCTGCTTCTGCTCAAGCCCTTACTTTACAACTCAGAATGTCGACTTATTTTTTAGCGCCAACGAAACAATTGATAAGCAAAAAACTAGCCCCCGTTTCCGAGGTCAAAAGCAGCATTAAACAAAGCCAACTATTGAAAGATATTGAGCATTTAGCTCCATTCCAGTTGCTAAGAAAATCTGAATTTAGCGTTTATTGCGCTCCGTTTAAAGAGTTGAATTCAGTTTTTTTGGCTCTTGCCGAAGCACGTGAAATTACCTTCCGAGCCGCCGGAGAAGGTACAGGCAACCCTTATGACCATGATCAGTACGATAAACATTACCTTCACCTATTTGTTTGGGATCATAAAAACAACGCCATTGTTGGCGGCTATCGCTTAGGTGAGACAGATAAAATCATAGCGCAACAAGGAGTCGCTGGCTTATACAGTCGCAGTCTGTACAAATTTGATGAACGCTATATGGAGAAGTTTGGTTGTGCTCTGGAAGTGGGGCGATCTTTCGTGACCCAAGCCTATCAACGCCACCCTTCTGCATTAGACTTGCTCTGGCGAGGCATCGGACGGTTTGTTGCTCAGCATCCGCAGTACTCAAAACTCTTTGGTTGCGTCAGTATTTCTTCAGAACACAGCACCATGGCTCGAGCATTTATATCGGATGCCATGATGGAAAGCTATAGAGCAGAGCAGCGATTTTTAGACGATGTTAAGCCACTGGTGCCGCTAAAAGTGAAAAACAAAATTTGGACAAAGGCGATGCTTGCGGCTATTCAAGATATTGCTGTGTTCAATAAGCTGGTTGGTTTATGTGAGCCCGGTAAAACAGTCCCGGTATTGCTTCGCCACTATGTTGCTCTGAACGGTAAATTCATTGGGTTTTCCATTAATCGTGGTTTCAATGATTCACTCGATGGTCTCATCTTGGTTGATTTGCACCAAATGCCAGAACGCTATTTAAATCGCTACCTTACCAAGGAAGGCGCTGAACTCTTTAAACAACATAGGGAACAAAATGAACGAGTTAATTAAAGCGAATATCGCCGTTCTAGAGCAGGTTATGACATTCGTAACCTGTTGCCACGACGAAACCTATAAAGGCACTCTGCCTAATGCTCCTTCGAGCATTGGTAAGCATATTAGGCATATTCTTGATCACTATCAGTGTCTCGAGCGTGGGTTACCAACTCAGCTTATCAATTTCAATGATCGTTCACGTGACTCACAAGTAGAATTTCAAAGACCTCTTGCTTTGGAATCAACAAATCATTTTATCGTGTGGCTGCAGACCTTAGTTCTAGATAAACAGGCCATAAAGGTCATCTCTGATACGGAACTTGGCAGGCCAACGAACGTTACGATTGAATCGACCGCCGAACGCGAATTGTTGTACCTGATCAACCACACAGTTCACCACCTAGCTTACGCCGCGCTATTAGCTAAATTGCATGGCCATTCCGTTCCCGACTCAATCGGCGTTGCACCTTCGACATTCAACTACCAAAAGACCGCCTAGGAGCCTCGTTATGAAAACTCTAAAACTAAAAACGCTATTTTTATTGGGTTATATTGGTTTTTCTACTGCATTTGCTGCGGACGCAATATACACACCTTGGCATAATAATTTAGCGATAAAAGGCTATGACAGTGTGGCCTACTTCACACTCAATAAGGCAATAAAAGGAGACACTTCACACTCTTTTGAATGGCAAGGCGCAAATTGGTTATTTAGCAGCGCCGAGAATAAAGCTTTATTCGTGGCATCACCCGAAACTTATGCCCCTCAGTATGGCGGATATTGCGCTTATGCTGTTGCAAAAAATAGCGTTGCCGGAGTAGATCCAACTCAATTTACGATCCATGAAGGTAAGCTCTACTTAAACTACAGCCAAAAAATACAGTCACAATGGTTACAGCAAAAAGAAGCGTTTATCGCTGAAGCGGATAAGAACTGGCCAAACGTCCTCGAATAACTTTGCAAAACGTAGAGAATATTGAGCGAGTTATTTCAGGCACAAAAAAAGCAGCTCTAAGCTGCTGATTTTGAAAGAATAATTTGGTCGGGTATGCCGGATTTGAACCGACGACCACCGCTCCCCCAGAACGGTGCGCTACCAGACTGCGCTAATACCCGATACGGAGATTCTAATTTAACTTATTGAAAAATAAAAGGTTTTCTTCAGATTAGCTGATTTTTAATAACTCAAGCACCGCTTCAAGTTCGTCAATCATTTCTCTAATCAGGGCTTGATGCTGTTGCTGAACCGCTTCAGCGTCTTCAGGTTCTGATAATTTTTGACGAGCACCACCAATGGTATAACCGTCTTCGTACAAAAGATGGCGAATTTGGCGGATCAAAACGACGTCTTCACGCTGATAATAGCGTCGATTACCACGGCGCTTTACAGGGCTTAACTGTGGGAATTCTTGTTCCCAATAACGTAGAACATGCGGCTTTACGGCGCATAATTCACTTACTTCACCAATGGTAAAATAACGTTTCCCCGGAATTACCGGGAGTTCATCATTCTGGCTCGGTTCCAGCATAGGCTTCGACGGTCACTTTAAGTTTTTGGCCAGGTCGAAAAGTCACCACACGACGAGCAGAAATAGGGATTTCTTCGCCTGTTTTTGGATTCCTTCCAGGACGCTGCCGCTTGTCCCGTAGGTCAAAGTTACCGAACCCCGATAACTTCACCTGCTCATTATTGACGAGACTTTCACGAATTTCTTCAAAGAAAATCTCGACCATTTCTTTCGCTTCTCGCTTGTTAAGACCTAATTCGTCGTACAAACGCTCTGCCATTTCAGCTTTCGTCAGCGCCATTAAAGGGCTCCTTAGCTTACTTTTTCTTGTTATCCCCTTAGCACAGCATCGTGTCTGGTCTGCAGGGTGTTGATGATCGATTCCATGAATCGATTTATTTCTTCATCTGTAAGAGTGCGCGAAGGATGCTGCCACGTCAAGCCCATTGCAAGGCTTTTTCGTTTAGAATCAATACCTTTGCCACGATATATGTCAAATAGGTTGAGGCTAATTAGGTCTTCACCCGCCATTTCCCTAACGCTACTGAGCACATCCTCGACTGGGCTTTCTTCATCTACCACTACGGCTAAATCTCGTGTAGTTGATGGGAATTTCGACAATGGCGTAAATTCAGGGAGCTCAGCAGTCAACGTTCGATCCAGTCGCAATTCGAACAAGAAAACGCTTTGTTTAATACCAAACTGCTTAGCCAAGGATGGGTGCAAAGCGCCCACATACCCAACTAACTTACCTTCACGTTCAATTCTAGCACATTGGCCAGGATGTAAAGCAGAATGCGTTCCTGGAACAAAGTCAAAAGATACCCCTTTGATCGCGGATAAAAGCTGCTCTAAATCGCCCTTTACATCGTAAAAATCGACCAGTTCACCATTTTCATACCAGCCTTTCGCCAATCGAGAGCCTGAAACAACACCCGATAACATATCGATTTGCTCTAAGCCTTTTTCTTCTTGAATAAAGCGCTGGCCTGTTTCAATCAGACGAATACGATCGGCTTGGCGGTTCAAGTTATGTTGTGCCGCTTTTAACAATCCGGGCCACAATGATACCCGCATTACCGCCATATCAGCTGAAATAGGGTTTGCTAATGCAATGCTCTCTAGTTTAGGGAACATGGCTTTTTGCATATCTGGCTCTACAAAGCTGTAGGTTATGGCTTCTTGGTACCCTAAAGACACCATGCGATCAACTAACGCGTTAGTATCAACTTGCTGCTCTTTTTTACCTTGAGGCTTCAATGCCGCAGTTGGTGCTGTTACCGGAAGTTTGTTGTACCCATAGATACGGGCAATTTCTTCAATTAAGTCTGCCTGAATAGCCATATCAAAACGCCAAGTGGGAGCTTTAACTTTCCAGTAACCTGCTTTTTCGCTGACTAATTCAAACCCTAAGCCTATTAAAATCTGCTTAATCACAGAATCTTCTAACGCCATGCCTAGGCTGCTTGTGACTGTATCACTGTGGAGTTCAATCTCAGCGGCCGCAGGTACATTTGAGGTATCTTCACGAACCACCAATGGACCAGGTTTGGCTCCACATATATCGACCAATAGTGCCGTTGCACGCTCAACCGCTCGCTCTTGCCCTGAATAATCAACGCCGCGCTCAAAACGGTGACTGGAATCGGTATGAAGGCCATTAGCTCGTGCTTTACCAGCAATTTCAATTGGCGCAAAGAAGGCACTTTCTAAGAAAACCCGTTTAGTACTTGCCGAAACGCCACTGTTTTCGCCACCCATTATTCCAGCCATAGCCAGCGGGCCTGTTTCATCTGCGATGACCAATATATCGGGCGTTAGAGTCATTTCTTGGCCATCTAGCAAGGTGATTTTTTCGCCTTTTTGCGCTTTTCGAACCACAATTTTGCCGTTGAGCTGGTCTAAATCGAAACCATGCATTGGCTGGCCGAGTTCAAGCATCACGTAGTTGGTTACATCAACGACTGGGTCGATTGAACGAATGCCACCACGGCGTAGCTTTTCGACCATCCACAACGGCGTAGTGGCTGATACATCTACATCGTTTAGCACTCGTCCTACATAACGCGGGCACCCTTTGCCATCGGCCAACTCAACCTCGAATACTTCATTGTGGCTTGGCTTAACAGCTTCTATTGAGGGTGCTTCAACAGCGATATCATTTAAAACACCAACTTCACGTGCAATACCGGCAATACTTAAACAATCGGCACGGTTCGGTGTTAAATCGATATCTATAGCGATATCGTCTAAATCAAAATAAGTACGCAGGTCTTCGCCTAAAGGCGCATCTGCAGCTAACTCCATAATGCCATCGTGGCTTTCTGACAGCCCGAGCTCTTTTTCACTGCATAACATGCCGTTGCTTTCTTCTTGACGTAACTTGGCTTTTTTAATTATAAAATCGCCCGGTAAAACCGCCCCTACTTGGGCAAAGGCCACTTTTAAACCCGCACGAGCGTTTGGCGCGCCACACACGACCTGGACGGTTTCGCTACCGTTAGATACTTCACAAACTTGCAGTTTATCGGCATTTGGATGCTGCTTTGCCGTTAAAATCTCTCCTACAACAACACCTGAAAAGTTTTCAGCAACGGGTTCAAACCCATCCACTTCCAAACCGGCCATTGTAATTTGATCCATCATGTCCTGAGCGGTAATCGCTGGATTGACCCACTGACGCAACCACTTTTCACTGATTTTCATTGACTCTGTTCCTTACCGTTTCAGTTAAATTGACCCAAGAATTTTAAATCGTTCTCAAAGAACAATCGTAAATCGTTAACGCCATAACGCAGCATAGCCATACGTTCAACGCCCATACCAAAGGCAAAACCTTGATACTTCTCAGGGTCAACTCCTGAAGCTTTTAATACTTCTGGGTGCACCATGCCGCACCCTAAAATTTCTAACCAACCTGTTTGACTGCACACTCGGCAACCTTCGCCATTACACATCACACAAGCAATATCGACTTCCGCACTCGGCTCCGTAAACGGGAAATAAGATGGACGGAATCGGACCGGCAATTCTTTTTCGAAGAACACTCTCAAAAACTCTTCAATTGTGCCTTTTAAATCAGCAAAGCTAACTTTCTCATCGATCATCAACCCTTCCATTTGGTGGAACATAGGGCTGTGGGTTAAATCTGAATCGCAACGGTACACACGGCCAGGACAAACAATTCGGAAAGGCGGCTTGCCTGCTTCCATTGTTCGAACTTGAACGGGAGACGTATGAGTACGCAACAAGGTTTTCGCATCAAAATAAAATGTATCGTGCATAGCACGCGCAGGGTGATGCGATGGAATATTCAACGCTTCGAAATTGTGATAATCGTCTTCAATTTCTGGACCCGTGGCGATATCGTAACCAATATTGGTAAAAAACGATTCCATGCGTCGCAACGTCATGGTTACCGGATGTAAGCCACCAAAAGATTGACGACGACCGGGAGCAGTCACATCAACCTTTTCGCTGGCAAGTTGAGCTGCAAGTGCCTCTTGCTCTATTTTCGCTTTTCGTTCGTTGATAACGGCAGAGACAGCTTCTTTTACTTCGTTGATTTTGGCTCCGGCGGCTGGACGTTCTTCAGCGGACAGCTTACCTAAAGTCTTTAACAACGACGTAATTTCGCCCTTCTTCCCCAAGTACTTAACTCGAAGATCGTCTAATTCTTGCGCAGTCGCGGCTGCTGTAACAGCGCTCAATGCGTCGTTATGAAGTTTGTTCAAGGTGTCCATGAACCGAATATTCTCCCAAGGCTAAGTCGGTTTGCAAAGCCTTTAACTATAAAGATGATGATGAAATAAGCAACAGATTATCGATTAAAATCGCTGATAAATCAGTAATTTAGTGCTTAAACAGAGCGTCAGAAAAACTGCGCTCGCAATAGTGACAGCGCAACGCTATTTGATCTGATTTTCGCCGAACTATAAAACGCGTTGCTGTTGGCTCACTATGACTGATGCAATTAGAGTTCGGGCATTCAAAAATGCCAACAAAGTGCTCAGGTAAGCCAATTTGAAACTTTTTATCAACCTTGTAATTGGTGATAATATTTACCGTAGCGGAAGGCGCATATAAGGCCATCTCCGCTGCATCCTGCTCAGAAAACAACCAACCTTCTACTTTAACGATGTCTTTTAAACCACTGCCTTTAGAAGGTAAGTTAAGCCCCACGGTTAATCGAGCATCCGGATTACGTTTTTGAATTCTCGCCAAAATATTCAAGCCCTGACCCGCAGGAATGTGATCAATCACCGTGCCTTCTGTAATCGCCTCAACAGCCATTGTCTCACGCATGATCAATCTCCTTTATTGTTTCATTCATGACTAAGGCCAGCAGCGCTTGGCGAGCGTAAACTCCATTTTCGGCTTGTTCGAAGTAATAAGCATGTTTAGTTGAATCAACATCAGGGTGTATTTCATCAACCCGCGGCAAAGGGTGCATTACCCTCATATTTGGCTTAGCGTTTTTTAACATAGTCTCCGTTAACACATATTGAGAGGCAATATGCATGTATTCTGTTGGGTCGAAGCGCTCCTTTTGAACACGTGTCATGTACAAAATATCAACCTGCTCAACGGCCTCTTCTAATGAACTTACCTTTTTCACGGTTATATCATGCTGTTCCAGCCCTTCAAGAATGTAACCAGGCATAGAGAGAACATCGGGTGCAACGAACAAAAAAGTTGGCTTAAAGTAAGACAACGCCTGAGCTAAGGAGTGCACAGTTCGACCGTATTTAAGATCGCCGACAAAAGCTATGGTTAAGTTATCTAACTTACCCTGGCACTCTGAAATTGTGAAAAGATCCAACAAAGTTTGAGTAGGATGTTGGTTGGCACCATCACCGCCATTAATGATCGGAACCGTAGAAACCTCAGAAGCAAGTCGCGCTGACCCTTCCTTTGGGTGCCTCATGATAATGGCATCAGCGTACGATGAAATCATGTGGATTGAATCCGTTAAGGTTTCACCTTTTTTAACCGACGTATTAGCACCGTCAGAGAAGCCTATTAAACTCCCCCCTAGCCTTTGCACCGCTGTTTCAAACGACAATCGAGTTCGAGTCGACGCTTCAAAAAAACAGCTCGCAATAACCTTACCGGCCAAATACGGTGATGCACCTTTGTGTTTAAAAATTTGGGCTAATTGGACAATTAATTCGAGATCAGACTTAGAAAGGTCAGAGATAGAAACGATGTTTTTCCGATATAAAGGGTTCGCCATGACAGGGCTCTAGTCGAATTTGCGGCATTATAACAAACTTTCGATAACTGACTAGGGATTGGGTCGTGTTTTGGGCTGCGGGCATCGGGTAAGATCAAAAAACACTGAGAGGCGATAAGGTAGTTTTAAGCTGCAAGTTATAAGCTGCAAGTTTGATAAGATGATATGACCTCACTAAAGTAGGCATGTTTTGCGCTGAGCCTTGGGGATTGATTGGTTTTGGGTGGGAATCTGAGGCATGGATGCCGAAGTTTAGCGGCGCAAGGATGCGCTTGAGCGACCAATCAAAACCAATCGAGCCCCAAGGCGCACCCTGCCACAGTAGAATACTTCAGGCATAAAAAAAGCACGTATTAATTACGTGCTTTTAGAATTTGGTGGAGCTATGCGGGTGGTGCGGCATTCCGAACGAACCCGATTAGGTTCGATCCCGCTGTCGACTTTCTTCTAGGCATAAAAAAAGCACGTAATTAATACGTGCTTTTAGAATTTGGTGGAGCTATGCGGGTGGTGCGGCATTCCGAACGAACCCGATTAGGTTCGATCCCGCTGTCGACCTTCTTCTAGGCATAAAAAAAGCACGTAATTAATACGTGCTTTTAGAATTTGGTGGAGCTATGCGGGATCGAACCGCAGACCTCCTGCATGCCATGCAGGCGCTCTCCCAGCTGAGCTATAGCCCCTCAATCTGGACAGGCGGGATATTAATAAGTGCCGCCCGTCCTGTCAACTGTTTTCCTAATTAATTCAATAGCTTAGTGAAATTAATCTAACGGATTAGCGATTTGACGAAACTCTTTGTCTAGAGACTTAAGCTTCTTCTTTCCCAACCCACCTAAAACAGTAAGCGCATGGCGAATACGACCACGGGTCATATCGGGCCCTAGAATAGCCATGGCATCCATGACCGAAACAGAAGCCGTTGAACCCGTAATAGCCACGAATAAAGGCGCATTCACATCTTTAAACTTGAGCTCGCAATGTTCAGCAATGGTCTTAACATCGGTGAAAATATTGTCTTTTTCCCAATGCCGCTGTGCCTCAAGTTTCCAAAGGATCAACTGTAATACGCGCTTAAGCTCGTCACCTTCAAGCTTGAAGCCATCAAAGCTCGATTCCGTTATTGCAGGGTTGCCAGCAAAGAAGAAGCTTAACAATGGAGCAATATCGCCTAGGGTTTCAGCACGGGTTTGCGCTAACGGCATTAATTGCGTTGCAAACTCAGCATTAAACTTCCAATCCACGAGTTTTTGCAACAACTGTTCAGGCGTGTGAAGTTCACGCAGGTATTTACCATTTAACCAGTTCAGTTTTTCTTGGTCAAAAACCGGTCCACCTAAAGAAATACGCGAAACATCAAAGGTAGCCGCCATGTCATCTACAGTGAATATTTCAGCACCGTCTGGCTGCGTCCAACCCATCATGCCTAAAAAATTAACCAAAGCCTCTGGCAAAATACCCAACTCACGATAGTAAGTAATTGAAGTTGGGTTTTTTCGTTTGCTTAACTTAGATTTATCGGCGTTGCGTAATAGCGGTAAATGCACATACACGGGTGGTTGCCAGTTAAAGTACTGATACAAAGCAATCTGCTTAGGCGTTGATGAAATCCATTCTTCACCACGCATGATGTGGCTGATTTCCATCAGATGATCATCGACTACACTGGCTAAATGGTAGGTTGGCAAACCATCAGACTTCATCAACACTTGCATGTCGATCTGCTTCCAATCGATTTCTACTTTGCCACGCAACAGATCATCGACAACACAAACGCCCTCTTCTGGTACCTTCATGCGAATAACATGGCTTTCGCCTGCGGCTATTTTATCTTCAACTTCCGACGCATCTAGGTGCATGCAATGACCATCGTACCCGATGTCGGTACCGGCTTCTCGTTGCTCTTCACGCAACGCATCTAAACGCTCAGATGTACAGAAACAAGGGAATGCATGACCTTCATCGACCAATTGTTGAGTGTATTTTTTGTAGATATCTTTACGATCAGACTGTCGATACGGCCCATACTCTCCACCGACATCAGGACCTTCTGCCCAGTTTAATCCCAGCCACTTTAAGCTATCGAGAATGGCTTGCTCCGATTCTGGAGTAGAACGGGCCTGGTCTGTATCTTCAATACGAAGTATGAATTCGCCGCCTTGGCTTTGCGCAAAAACCTTATTGAATAAAGCAATGTAAGCCGTGCCTACATGAGGGTCACCCGTTGGTGAAGGCGCAATACGCGTACGAATTTTCATAATAGAAGCCAGTCTCTTTTTGCAATTAAATAAAGACCGGCATTATAGCGACAGTCGCGCCTAATGAGAACCAATAGACGCGCTTAGTTTAAGGCCATTACTTTGGGTAATGAGTGTACTGCACACCGGCCATCTGTGAAATCAAACGAACAACCTGAGCACTGTAGCCCGCTTCGTTATCGTACCAAACATATAAAACTATACGCTTACCGTCGACGATATTTGCGGTGCTGTCCACGATCCCTGTTTTACGATTCCCAACAAAGTCACTAGAAACGGCTTCCGGTGAGTTAGTGAAATCAATCTGCTTAGAAAGATCTGAATAGAGTGACATCTCACGTAAATGATCATTTAGCTCTTTTAAGTCTGTTTCATTCTTAAGCGTTAAATTTAAGATGGCTAAAGAAACGTTAGGTGTTGGAACACGAATAGAACTGCCCGACAACTTACCTTTTAAGGCTGGCAATGCTTTTTCTACCGCTTTCGCTGCACCCGTTTCGGTGATCACCATGTTTAATGGCGCACTGCGTCCACGACGACCGCCCTTGTGATAGTTATCAATCAAGTTTTGGTCATTGGTATAAGAGTGAACCGTTTCTACATGACCATGCTCAATACCAAACTTATCTTCTAACACTTTTAGAACTGGCGTAATAGCATTCGTCGTACATGACGCGGCCGATACGATAGTTTCATCGCTTCCTACTTCGGCATTATTAATACCGTAAACAACGTTTTTAATGTCGCCTTTACCGGGTGCTGTTAAAAGTACTTTTGCAGCGCCCTTACAAGCCAAGTGCTGAGACAAACCATCTTCATCACGCCAAATACCTGTGTTATCTACAATCAATGCATTGTTAATTCCATAGGTGGTGTAATCAATCTCCGAAGGAGAACTTGCGTATATCACCTGGATTGCGGTGCCATTCACAATTAAAGAGCTATTTTCTTCATCGACTTTAATGGTGCCTTCAAAACTGCCGTGGATTGAATCGCGACGCAGTAAGCTGGCGCGTTTTACCAAATCATTTTCGGCTCCACCTTTTCGTACCACAATAGCGCGCAATCGAAGTGGAGAACCGCCCGCTTTACCTATTAAAATTCGAGCCAACAAACGACCAATACGGCCAAAACCGTATAACACTACATCCTTAGGGCTTTCTTGGTAACGTCGATTTGGATCGAATTTATCAATAATGTCTGTTAATTCGTCCTTTAAAAAATTGCGCAATGGCGTGCCCATTGGTTGTTGCTTGTGCTTAAGCGCAAGCTTACCCACATCGATATGAGCTTCACCTAGGTTCATTTCATTGAGTAATTCTAAAACAGCGAGAGATTCATTTAATGAAAGCTCGTGCCCTTCTAACTGCTTCACAAAGCGATGAGTTTTTAATAACCCCATCGTAGACTGATTGATGATTTGGCGACCAAAAATCGAAGTAATCACATTATTGTTACGGTACAAGCGACCAATAATTGGGATCATTGATTCTGCAAGTGCTTCCTTTTCTTGCCAACGCAATAGGGTTTGATCAACAGCGGCCTTATTCACAGTAGTTCCTCGTAAGCGAAAATTACAAATTAATCGAAATTGTCTTGAATTTTATGCCGATAGGCTAATAGGTAGGCCACTATATAGAAGGCTTTGAGTCGATATAAGATAGTTTGTCAGCATTTAATTGCCAATCTATTCAACTCAACAAATGCAATCAGGGGAATGGTATTTAATTACAACAAAACCAGCAAAACTGTATTCCGAAGGGCAATTATTTCTCAAAATGTAGCTAATTTACGGAAACTTATACCGAAACCAACCCATAAATATTGAACAAAAAAGAAAATTATTTATTGTCGAGGGTTCTATTTTTGGTTGTACCGACACACAAATAACGCTTTAATGTTGAGAATGCTAATTTTTAGATCGTTCAACCCAATGATAAACTCACATTGGATAAAAAAATAACAAAGGCCGCTACCTTCATGACTACTCTCATCGTCGACTCTGCGTGCGATTTACCGAAGGCACTTATCGAAAAGAAAAATGTGCAATTGCTACCAGCGACCATAATTTATGACAAGAATATACTCCAAGACTTTAGAGATCCTGAGCAAACCATTAGCATGTATGAAAGTGCGATCTTAAATAAAGATCATGACAGTGAATCTCAACCAACCTCTACAAAAGACATTACTCGAATTCTTGAGCAAACCATTGCAAATGGGCACACCGATTTAGTCATTCAAACGGTTAATCGTGTGCGCAGCCCAACTTACGAGAACGCTGTTGAGTCTGCCACTTTATTATCGAAACGCTATGCCAGCCAAAATGTGAGCATTCGAGTTCAAGACAGTCGCACGGTTTTTACAGGCCAAGCTGTTTTGGCTGCCCACACTTTAGCCTTGATCGACAAAGGCATCGGCGGAACAAAACTTCGCAGAATAATAGATTCACTGAGTTCTAACGTACATGCTTACCAAGTGCCTGCCGATGTATTTTACTTGCGAGAACGCAGCCGTAAAAAAGGCGACAACAGTATAAGTTGGTTAGGTGCAAAAGTAGGCAGCTTGTTGAATATTAGCCCCATTGTGCTGGCCTTAGATGACAAAACCTTCCCTGTCACCAAAATACGCGGATTTAACAACGCTGCGAATAAATTACTGGCTCATACGCTAGAAAAAGTTGAACAAGGGTTGCTATCACCTTTTGTCTGCATCAGCTATGCGGGTGATCCAAAAGAACTTCACAAACTGGCTGGCTTTAATGAATTAAAACTTGCGATTAAGGCTCGTAAGTACCAATTAATAACCACACCAATGTCATTATCAGGCGGCGTTAATTTAGGCCCGGGCACCTTATCGGTTGGGTTTGCAACAACACCGTACGAGTGGAAAGACTAATCTGCTACTTCCACTCGGTTTCGGCCGGCATCTTTTGCTTTATACATGGCTAAATCGGCACGTTGAGACAAGAGCGCTGCTTCTTCTTTATCTTGCAACTGCGCTATTCCACAACTGAAAGTCACCCGAATTTGGTGTTGACCATCTTGATGCACTAGCTGTTCGAAGCCGTGGCGAACTTCTTCGAGTAAGTTCCTTGCGTTGTCTGCACTGGTATTTGGTAGCACCAACGCAAACTCCTCACCACCATAGCGACCGATGGTATCGGTTATGCGGAATCGTTGTCTCATATACAACGCAAGAGCTCGTATGACACGGTCGCCCATCGAGTGACCATACTGATCATTGACCTGTTTAAAACGATCTATGTCGATCATAACAAAGCACAGAGGTTGCGCATTGGCATTAGCAAGGCCGACCTCTTGTTTCAGTGTTTCTAAAATATGATTATGATCAAACAAGCCTGTTAAGCCATCTCGCACCATCTGGTCGCGCAGACCTCGATGCCTTCGGCAACGATTACGAACGGTTGAAATAAGTACTTCTTTAGGAACAGGTTTGGTTAGGAAGTCATCGCCCCCTAACCCTACGGCATCTAGCTGTTTATCGACATCAGATTCGGCCGAGAGATATAAAATTGGTATAGCATCGTATTTTGTTTGCTGACGGATGACCTGAGCAATTTCTGGTCCTGTGCAGCCAGGCATGTACATGTCCATCAAAATAGCATCGGGTGAAAATTCTTCAATGGCTTTTAATACTTCTAGAGGTTTAATGACAGCCCGAGTGAATATGCCAGCTTGGTTTAACGTTTTTTCGGCGTACAATGCTTGTGATTTTGAATCATCGACCACTAAAACCTTAAAGTGCGCTTCGTTTCGCATGGCGTAGATTCCCATTAAGGACTCTACCAGTATGCCAAAGTCGAGTTGCCCCGTATAAAAGGCCACACCGTGTGCTCGCACAACCTGAAGCCTATCTTCAATAGTAGGTTCTTCTTTGGCATAAAATAAAACGGGTATCGCCTGGCGTAATTCTTTTTGTATCGCTGTGACGACCGCTATTCCCTGCCCTTCAAATTGTGTGTCCACAACGATTGCCGCCGGAATACGGTAACTGATAGATCGCTCTAGTTCTGAAGCATCTTGATAACAAGACACCGGAATTCCAAAAAAACTTAACTGCTCTTTTAAAACATTGCCTTGTAGCGGATCAGAAAAGCAAAGGTAAACAGGTTTTCGCCCTGCCGACATTTCTTCAACAGGTACGTTATCGTTGGCTCTAGAGCATGCTTGAGCAATGGCCGACACTTGATCATTTAACCGCTCTAACGCATCGGTTTTAGGGGCTTGAGCAGGGGAACACTGCTCTAATAGGCTGATTAACACACTAGAAGACTGAGTAAGGTCGGCGAAATCATAGCGACTGGAGAGTTTTTGAAGTTTCTTCGCAAGGCCGATAAATTCATTAAACCAGCCTTCACTCCAGTGAACTTCTTCCAATATGGACCAGCTGTTCACAATCGATCGAGCCTGCTCGTGCACACGGCGACCAAAGTGCTTCTTTAAATTTGCCAACTGTTCAGATTTACTACTCATTTGATCTCTAATAGTATTTTCAAAATTTGCTAATAAAGCACGATTCGACTTTAAAATGCTTGTGCACCTGTAAGTGTAGCCGAACGGTTTTTATCGATTTTTTTGTTTTTGTAAGCTAAATACTGAATGACGAATTAGCTTTAAATTCTTCGGTTTCGAACTATATAGATATCGCTCAAATAGGCCAGCTAAACTTATCAAAATGGTTAAATTGTCATTATTTTTCGACATTCGGTCAAAATACTGACGTATGGTCTCATCGGGCTCGCGTTTACCCAATATTTTTTCAATTTTGGCTAGGCTTCGATACGGCTCCGCTCTACGCCTAGGGATAACCAATAAACCCAAACTGAAGGCCATCAGTAACGAAATCAACGCCATAAAAATAATAATAGCCATGGCGGCCTTCCACGGAGTTAACCGGCCGAAGTGCGATTCAAACCACCCGATCGCCTGTGTGCTTTTATAGTCTAGCACCATTATTTGCCATTGATATTGAACTGAGTCCCACCAAAGCGAAGCCGATTTCAACATAGACAATTGATTACGCATACGAGAAAAAATAGGCAGCTCGCTGGCTTGATCTTCAGCGAGCAAATCATCGAGAGATTGCTCAACCCTATTAGGCGCCACAGCCGCGGTCGGATCAAAACGAACCCACCCACCATTGAGCCATACTTCGACCCAAACATGCGCCTCCATCTGCCTTACTTGGATATAGTTTGCAGATTCGTTGTAGACACCACCCAAATACCCACCTACCAACCTTGTTGGTATTCCAACGGCCCTTAATATATAAGCCGTCGCACTCGCATAATGACTGCAAAATCCACGCTTACCCAACAACCAGAAATCAGCCAAGCTATCCGATGCCACATACTGAGGTGGTGTTAAACTGTAAAAATAAGGGTTCGAACGGATATAGTCGGCCAAATCGACCATAAACTTGGCATTGTCGGACCTACCTTCCCTAAACGACAGCGCCCACCGCCTGAGAGCCTCGTTTCCTTGGCTTGGCAACCGCACATACTCTTGTCGTTCGAAATTACTCAAGGCTGGCCAAGATACTTCTTGAGCACTGCTAGCCTTGTATTGAATGGCCTGCGTTAGCGGTGCGGTTAAGGCATATCTGGCATCGGGCAGCAGTACACCATTATTAACTGAGGCTTGGGTTGGCCAGTCCATAAAATACAGCCACTGCTGACGTGTAGGCTCAATAATAATTGAATAATCCCAACTACTCTCTTGCGCTTGCGGTAAACTGGTTTCGCTATCGACTGACCCTAACCAAGATCCGGCTCGATATTTAGCCGTCCAACTGCGTCCGTCAAATTCGCTTAAGGTATTGCCTCGCCAATACCAGAGATTTTTAGGCGGAACATCGCCCTCGAAATTAACCCTAAAGGCCGGTTTTTCGCTTCGAGCCAGCTCGGCTATTTCTCCAGGTGTTATCGAATCTGTCATACCGGTCACAGAGCCCCGTTCATTATTAGGTATGCTCCATAAAGGCGGAATACGCGGAAAAAATAAATACCCCAAAACCATGACAGGAATGGCTGCAACAACAATGACTGTGGACTGACGCAGGGCATATCGCCAAGAAAAATCGGCATGGCAAGTTACGGCTTGTAAGGCTAACAAATTTGCAAACAACAGCAGGGTAACAAGCAACATTGATAAAGGGCTACTGTGATATAAGAAATAAACGCCCGCTAAAAAAAGCCCTAAGTAAATTTGAAAGACGCCATCACGGCGTCGCAATACTTCTAAAGACTTAAGTAAATATCCTAATAGGCATAAAGCCACGGCGGTATCTAGCGAGTATTGATCGAGACCCGATAAATAAAGTGACGCTAAACCCGCCACGATTGCCGTTAAAACTAATAATCTAGGTGGTCGTTGCATACGACCGTGCATGACCTGCCACCGCCAGCCAACAACTAAGGCAAGAACTAAGAGTAACCACTTCGGTAAATCGGCTAAAAACGGCAATACGGTGATAAATTGAACGACGAACAGAATTTGCAACGCCTGCCGCGATAAAGCCCGCATCGATGGCGCAATATAAGCTTGATTATTCATAACCAAACTCCGCTAACGCCTGCCTAACACTTTGAAGTTGCTCAAAACCTTGGTTCACTTCAAGTTCTAAATGGGGAAGTTTTAATCCAAATGCTCGTTGTTCTTTTTCATACCGCTCGGCTAAATAAGCTAACGCCTTAAGTTTGTCTTCATTGGATAAGTGGGGGTAATGAGACCAATCTAACCATTCATCGGCCGGTTGATAGTTTGTGAATTTTTTAACCACGAGCAGGTCTTTAGAAAAGGAAGGCCAGTGCAACCTACCGATGGCATCGCCGGGGGCATATTCTTGAAGTTGATAAAAATCTTCGCTGCCGGCAATTAAAAGGTGATCATCTAAGTGATCATCTTCTGAGCTACCTTGCCCACTATCAACAATTCGTCGAGCTTCGATTCCATTGGGGTAAGCCCATCCACACCCCGATAGTTGAATATGAGACCAAGCCACAACTAACCCAAAAGGGTAACGGCTTTCTATTCGAAATCTTGGTAACTTTACTGGACCGCGTGCTTTTGCTTCAACAGGCAAAACACAATGACCTCGCCCGTTATCGAGATGCACATGCACGACCCCCCAACTGGGGTGAATTAGCTCTAAACTGCCTCGAGGTCTCTTAGATTCAGACTCCAATTGAATGGGAATAATGGTAGAGTCGCCGACTTCTATTAAACTGCCTGGCAAGGCCGTTAATTTTACCCCTGATAAATTTCGATAAGTTAACTGCACCGCAACAAACAACACAGCAATCAGCCAAAATGCCAATGCAAAATTGAGTGGAGCTTCAAAATTAATGGCCAGCAGCAGCAAGCCTATCGACACAACCAATAGCATGAGCCCTTGTTTCGTTGGCACTATGAATATTCGAGATTGGTTGAGAGTTACCGACGATTGCTCAGGCAACCGAGTTTGTATCCAACGGTTAAATCTAAGGCGCAAACGCTGTTTAATCGCCGACAACACGGCTACGCAGCCTCAATGACAGCAACGGAACTTAGTATCGACTGTACGAGCAAATCCGAATGTTGGTTTTTTAGTGCTTTGAGGCGATGCCCCGCCACCGCTGGGAATACCGATTGAACATCATCTGGGATCACATAATCTCTTTGATCAATTAATGCATGGGCTTTTGATGCTTGCGCTAATTGCTGAGACGCCCTTGGCGATAACCCTACCGCACACAGCTCGCCATCTCTGGTTCGATTCACCAAACGCATGATGTAGTTAATCACGGGTGCTGCAATGCGAACCGATTCGACTTCATTTTGAATGGATTGCCATTGAGTGGGATCGACGATTGCTTTGAGATCGTCAATTTTGCTTCGCCCGATATGGCCTAATAACAGCTCCTTTTCTACTTCTTCACTGGGGTAGCCTAAGCTAATGCGAACGAAAAAACGATCCAATTGAGATTCTGGTAAAGGGTAAGTGCCCGACTGGTTCTGCGGGTTTTGAGTAGCAATAACAAAAAACGGCTTCGGCAATGTTTGAGCAACCCCGTCAATCGTGACTTGCCGCTCCTCCATCGCTTCTAGTAGTGCAGATTGTGCTTTAGGCGTCGCTCTGTTTAATTCATCGGCTAGCAAAAGCTGAGTAAAAACCGGGCCTTTATGAAAGTAGAAGGATTGCTTCTCACGATCATAGATTTGCGCTCCAATCACATCAGAAGGCAATAAATCAGCGGTAAATTGCACGCGTTGATAGTTTAATCCGAGTAGGGTTGCGAGCGTTTGAGCTAAGGTTGTTTTTCCAACGCCAGGTAAATCTTCTAGTAGCACATGACCATTACAAAGAATGGCCACCCAAATAAGTTTTATTTGATCCGTTTTTCCTGCAATAACACGATTGGCTTGCTCAATAAGTTGAGCTGACGTTGCGGCCGCCTTTTGCATGTTAACCCCTTTTGATTGTTTGCCATTTATTTATAGCAAAAAAAAGACGCTAGCGGAGCGTCTTTTCAAATAAGCGACAACCCCAAAAGTTTAACCGTCATCTTCATCATTATGAAGATCGATCATTGAAGAATCGGTGACACTGTTGGTCACTTTTTTGGCATCACTTCGAGCAGCCTCTAAGGCCTGCAAATAAGCTTCATCAACATCACCTGTGACATAGCAACCATTAAATACAGAGCAGTCAAAATCTTGTTTATCGTCCTTATGAATACGAGTCGCTTCTTTTAAATCTTCTAAATCTTGATAGATTAGCCAATCAGCACCAATGGATTGCCTAATTTCTTCATTACTACGACCATGCGCAATCAACTCTTCAGCAGCCGGCATATCTATGCCATAAACGTTAGGAAAAACGACTTCTGGGGCCGCCGATGCAAAGTATACTTTTTTAGCACCCGCATCACGCGCCATTTCAATGATCTCATTGCAGGTTGTCCCACGGACAATCGAGTCATCGACTAACAGAACGTTCTTACCTTTAAACTCCAAACCGATGGCATTGAGTTTTTGACGAACTGATTTTTTTCGTTGCTTTTGGCCGGGCATAATAAAGGTTCGGCCAATGTAGCGATTTTTCATAAACCCTTCACGAAAGTTTACGCCGATTCGATTCGCCAGTTGCAAAGCAGATGTACGACTGGTGTCTGGAATCGGAATAACCACATCAATATCGTGGTTGGGGCGTTCCGCTAAAATTTTATCGCCTAATACATCGCCCATCCGAAGGCGGGCTTTATAAACTGAAATGCCATCTATGATTGAATCGGGTCTTGCGAAATATACATACTCGAAAATACATGGCGTTTTTACGGTGTTTTCAGCACATTGCTGAATGTGCAGCTTACCTTGATAATCAACAAAGATTGCTTGCCCTGGTTGAACATCGTCTATCAACTCGTACCCTTGAACGTCAAGTGCCACACTTTCAGACGCCACCATATATTCAGCATTGCCATTTTCAGCGATTCGTTTGCCATAAACTAAAGGACGAATTCCGTGCGGATCTCGAAAGGCCACCAATCCATAACCTGAGATAAGGGCCACCACACCATAAGCACCTTTACAGCGCTTATGAACACCTTTCACAGCCGTAAAAATATCGTCTGCGGTTGGCTTGAGCTTGCCTTGTACCTGCAATTCATGGGCAAATACATTCAGCAAAACTTCTGAATCGGATGTGGTGTTTACATGCCTAAGATCGGATTGATAAAGCGATTTATTTAACTCGGCGGCATTGGTCAAATTTCCGTTATGCGCTAAAACAATGCCATAAGGAGAGTTAACGTAAAAAGGTTGGCTTTCTGCATTACTGCTCGTACCGGCCGTTGGGTAGCGCACATGCCCTATTCCAATATTGCCTCGCAATGATTGCATGTGACGCGTATGGAATACGTCTCTCACTAAGCCATTACTTTTACGAAGAAAAAACTTTTCGTTTTCTTCAGTAACGATACCAGCGGCATCTTGGCCTCGGTGCTGAAGTACGGTTAACGCATCATAGAGTTGTTGATTTACTGGAGAGCTGCCAAAAATACCTACTACACCGCACATTTAATTTTCTCCCCCGACCGACAATATTGCACCGGATGCTTTATGAATAGAATCCCCTGTCCATCGAATAACAGGTTCAAAGTACGGTACAAGTACCGAGTCTTGCCAAAATTGGTCGAGTGCAAATAATCGTCCCATTGCGAGAATGGCCACAACGATCACCAAGCCACGCAGTAGACCAAAGACAACACCTAACACTCTGTCGGTGCCGGTCAGCCCGGTCATGCGAATAAATTCACCTAATAAATGATTAACGAGGGAACCAACAATTAACGTCACAATAAATAGAATCGCAAAGGCGGCGGTATAACGATACGCCTCATTTTCGATCATAGAAGTCATCAGCGTCGCTAAATTAGCGCTAAACAATCGAGCAACAAACAGCGCCGCTAACCAGGAAACTAAAGACATAGCTTCTTTAGTGAAACCTCGCTTAATGCTAATTAACGCTGAAACAACGAGAATGGTAATTATTGTCCAATCAATAAAGGTCATAGTTCACTCACTGTGGAAATCGCGGGCATTCTAACAGAGAAATCAGTTTTGTGAATCGTTATTCTCAATTAGACCAGATGGTCAATTTTATCGAACTATTTCGAGAACTTAACGACCAATCCCTGCAAGTTATACTGTTTTTTAATGTTTGCTTTCTGTTCTTCTGCCTGTTCTTTTTTAGCAACCGGCCCCACAAACACTTGGGTAAATAGAGTTCCGTCGGATAACACTTTTTCACGGCTGTAGACTTCGAAATCGTCTTGTTTCAATGTATCAATTAACGACAGTGCTTTGGCTGAGTCTTTGAAACTGGCCACTTGAACACTCCAGATACCCGAAGCGGTCGCCGTGGGCACTACATTGGGCTGTGAAATTGCCGCGAAGCCTGTTGGTTGCTCAACCACAGCTTCAGGATCAACTTCCGCAGGCAAGTTATCGGTATTTGGCATTTTAAATTCGATGTGAGATAAATCTGGCAGTTTAGGCTGAGGTGGAATATTAGTGATTTTTTCCGGAATACGACCTTGAGCATCAAACAATACAGGTGCAATTAACAGAATGACGGCTGTTAACACTAAGATACCCACTAATCTTTGTTGTAATGCACGGTCCACTTACTTCTCCAAAAAGGTCAACGCGTCGCAAACGGTATAGAAAGACCCACCAATAAACAAGGGGGTGTCAGGCATTGTTTGAATAAGCTCACGAATGGCCTGAGCCATGGAGTCAAACGTCGATTCAAACGGGTAATCGGTTCGAGCGACTAACTCTTGAGCGCTAAGCCCTCGAGGAACGGCCAAGGAGACAGCGTGCATTTGCTTTGAAACAGGGGCTAACGCCTGAACGAACCCATGGACGTCTTTGTCTGCCAGCATACCAAGCAGCACGTTAACTTTTTGGCTACCCAATTGCTTGGCGATATAAGCACCAGCATGAGGGTTATGCCCAACATCGACAATAATTTCGTGCCCTTGCCAGTTCACTTTCTGCATTCGCCCGGGCATTTGAATACCCTCCAACGCATGTTGTATGGCATCTGTACTTAACTGAATTCCCGACAAATAAAAGGCCTGACAGGCACTGGCAGCATTATCATGAGGAATTCTGATTTGGCCAGCATCAATTTGCCCCCCTTGCCAAAATACAATTGCCTCTTTTACACCGTGTTGATCACCAAACCGATACTCAATCGCAGATCGACTTGCTACTTCGTCATGCAAGCCTTGCGGAAGGTTTGCGCTACCCAGTACAACAGGCTTTTCTGGGCGGCAGATACCGGCTTTTTCGTAACCAATCACATTGATATCCGAGCCAAGAAATGCCTCATGATCGATTCCAATTGTTGTAATGACTGCAACGTCGGCATCAACTATGTTTACCGCATCTAACCGGCCACCTAAGCCAACTTCAAGCACCCAAACCTTAAGTTTTGCCTGATCAAACAACCAAAGAGCCGCCAGAGTCGTATATTCAAAATAGGAAAGACTGATGTCGCCCCGCCCTATTTCAATAGCATACAACGCTTCAACAATGCGCTGATTAGACACCGGTTTGCCGTTAATACGGATACGTTCGTTAAATTCAAATAAATGAGGGGAGGAATACCACCCAGTTTCTAAGCCTGCTTCACACGCTAGAGCACTGAGTGCAGCTGTAGTAGTACCTTTACCATTAGTACCTGCCACAGTAAAAACGGTCGGTTTGTATTCATTTTTGGAAAGTAGCTTTTGGGCCACCGCACTGACACGCTGTAGACCCAATTCTATTTCTGAGGGATGGATTGACTCAATATAGGCCAACCAATCCTCTAACGCATCATTAATTGACGGGTGCATGCATCAACTTTTTCAGAACTCCAGCTAATTTAGAGCGCATATCCTGGCGTCGAATAATCATATCTACTGCGCCCTTTTCAAGTAAAAACTCGCTGCGCTGAAAGCCTTCCGGAAGCTTTTCACGCACCGTTTGCTCAATAACGCGTGGTCCAGCGAAGCCGATTAACGCATGGGGCTCAGCAATATTTAGGTCGCCTAACAATGCCAACGAAGCTGAAACGCCGCCAAAACAAGGATCAATCATCACTGAGATGTACGGAACACCTTGTAAGCGCATTTTTTCTAATGCTGCACTGGTTTTTGCCATTTGCATTAACGAAAACAACGCTTCTTGCATACGAGCGCCGCCAGAGGTTGCAAAACATACGTAAGGGATGTTCTTTTCCATCGCGAGATTTGCAGCTTGTACGAATTTCTCACCAACCACAGAGCCCATGGAGCCGCCCATGAAGTTAAAGTCAAAAGCACCTACGACGACAGGCTGACCTTCTACCGTACCTTCCATTGCAACGAAGGCATCGTTTTCACCGGTTTGCTTTTGGGCTGCCACTATACGGTCTTTGTATCGCTTCCCGTCTTTAAACTTTAGTCGATCTACTGGGCGTACATCTGTTGCGATTTCAACTCGGCCTTCTTGGTCTAAGAAAAGATCGATACGCCGACGAGCGCCTACTCGCATGTGATGGTCGCACTTAGGACAAACATCCATATTCTTTTCTAGCTCAGGTCGATACAGAACGGCCGCACATTTAGGGCACTTCTTCCATAGGCCTTCAGGGACGTTAGCCCGGTTCTTCGAATCGGACCTAACGATTGACGGTACGATTTTTTCCAACCAACTGCTCATGTTAACCCCACACTAATAAATTTATGAATATCATCCTATTATGAACTATAAAAATGGGCTTTTTAATGGTTCACTAACGGACACAGTTATGAAGAAATTTCACGGACCGCTGCAACAAAATCGGTCATTTTTTGCGCCGACTTAATTCCCTTGGCAGACTCAATTCCACCACTTACGTCTACTGCATAAGGGTTCGCACTGCTTATTGCATCAGCCACGTTAGTGGCATTAATGCCTCCCGCTAAAAAGAGCCGCTGCATTAAACCCTTAGGAATTAGTGACCAGTCAAATTGCTGGCCTGTGCCGCCGGGTGTGCCTGCAACATAGGCATCGAGCAATATTGCAGGCGCTTCGTGATGCTCCTTAAGTGCGGTCGTTAAACGATGTTTATCTGACACACGAAGTGCTTTTAAATACGGCATGCCAAACTGCTGGCAAAACTCAGGCGTTTCATCGCCGTGAAACTGCAATAAAGTAGCGCCGGTTGCGTCAATAACCTCTTTTACCAAGCTCTTTTCTGGGTTAACGAACAAAGCCACCTTATCAACAAGCACAGGGCAAGCTTTAGCTAACGTAGATGCCTGCTCAAGTGACACGGCACGCGGACTAGGAGGATAAAAAACCAGCCCTATCGCATCGACCCCCAAACTTGCAGCACATTGTATGTCTTCAATGCGCGTCATTCCGCACATTTTAATCCGAGTTCTCATTGCGATCTAAATCCTTAAATAGGTGAAAAGACTGCGCCATCACTGTCTATAAGCGGCTGAATAAAAACGGGACCTGCTTTTTCGCAGGGCAAATCATCACGCTCATATTGAGCCCTGACGAAATACAAACCATCGCCCTTGGCCGTTACACCACCCTTATTCCTATTTTTTGCTTCCAAAACTTGAGTAGCATAGCTTATCGGTTTTCGACCCCGACCTATTGGTAACAAGACACCGACAAGATTTCGAACCATGTGGTGCAAATACCCATCGGCACGTGTTTGAATAACAATAAACTCACCATAACGCTTAAGGGTTAATTCTCGCAAGGTTTTCACAGGGGAGTGAGCCTGACATTCAGACGCTCGGAAAGAGCTAAAATCGTGCGTGCCTAATAACAAGTTCGCAGCTTCTTGCATCAAATCTACATCTAACTCGTATTGCTCCCAGGTGACTAATCCTTCTAAAGCTGCGCTGCGAACCCAATTATTATGTATAACAAAGCGGTAGGCTCGCTCTTTTGCCGTAAAACGCGCGTGGAATGTTTCATCTACTTCATGCGCCCACTTAATACTAATATCGTTGGGTAACGCGCCATTAACGCCCATTGTCCAGCCATACATACTGCGCTGTGCCGATGTATCAAAATGAATAATTTGATTCGTCGCATGAACACCCGCATCCGTTCGACCTGCAACAATGGTACTGATTTCCTGATTCGCTATTTTGGACAAAGCCTTTTCAAGCGTTGCTTGAATGGTTGAAACTCCTGTTCGCTGAATCTGCCAGCCTCGGTAGTTCCTACCTTTATATTCAACGGCCATCACAATTCGTTTTGTCTTAGATGGATCTTCAAATGGAAATATTTCGGTCATGCAAAAAAAAGCCGCTCTAATTAGAACGGCTATTTTACTATTTAAGACTTATCATTGGCTATTACAATTGTTGTATCAACGCTTCTGCCTGAGATTTTTGTTCGTCATTACCTTCTTGAACGACTTCGTCCAGAATATCACGAGCACCGTCTTTATCTTCCATTTCAATGTAAGCACGAGCGAGATCTAACTTGGTGCTTATCTCATCACTACCTGAAAGGAAGTCAAACTCATCGTCGTCTAAATCAGCATCACTGTCTAAAGAATCAGCCAATTGCTGTAGCGGATCTTCATTAGGTGCATCATCCGAAGTTTCACCTTCAGAGAAATCGATATCAAAGTCGTCATCACCGGCGCTGACAGGTGTTTCAACTTCGGTATTTGTTTCTTCATCTAGATTTAAAGAAAAGTCTTCTGCGTCATCTAATGACAGTGTCTCTTCTATTTCTAATGATGGTAGTTCGTCTTCCATATCTAGCTCAGGAACACTTTCCTCGGCCTCACCAAGATCTAGATCAAGGCCGTCAGCCTCATCACTCTCGACCAATTCTTCATTGAGCTCTAATGGCGCATCTACTTCGCTTTCTAAATTAAGGTCAAATGCAGAGTCATCCGTACTGGTTTCTTCTTCACTGAAATCTAACGAGAAGTCTAACTCAGATGTGGGTTCAGCTTCGTCACTCTCTGTACTAGTAGTTTCTTCATCTAATGAGAAGTCTAAGGTATCACCTTCATCACTGGATAGATCTACATCTAAATCACCCAGATCTAAGCTGAAATCTAAATCTGTAGATAACTCTTCAGATTCAGCCTCAGCTTGGCTATTGTCTAGTAATGGTTCTGATTCAGTTTCTTCACTGTCAAGATTCAAATCAAACGATAAATCTTCAGACTCACTGCTTTCAGTCAACATAGGTTCGGCAGAATCGTCTTCGCCTAAATCCAGTTCAAAGCCGAGATCGGAAGAATCATCACCTTCCGTCAGGGTGTCACTTAAATCCAGATCAAAATCGTCGTTACTATCAGCAGACAACATATTGCTGCTATCTGAATCAAGCTGATCGATAGGTAATTTCGCTCGAAGAGCTTCAGCTTCTTCTTGCTGTGCAGGCGTCATCGAAATTCGGCTTTCTATATCGTTAAACCCAGAAGCATTACCTGTCTCAGCAAATACTTCCATTAATTTTAAACCAATATCAGCTCGGCCAGGGTAATCAGCAAATGCTTCTTTAAGTTTTTCCTCTGCTTGATCGTACTTCTGGTATGCCATATACATTTCGGCTTCCATTACAGCATCGATCTGTTCAGACTCTTCTTCAACTTCTTCAAAAGAATCATCTTCTACATCACTTAATAGGTCTTCATCTAGGTCAGCGCTGATGTCATCTGTTTCTTCAGCAAAAGAATTAGAAGACTCAGTCATTTCACTTAGTACTTGATCGCTGCCTGATCGTTTACTTCTTAGGTAGAATGGAATGAGCAAAATTAACAGTAATCCGCCGCCAACAATGGCCATGTTTGTAACACTCGCCATAACCCAGTTAGAAATAGTGCCGGTATACTCATTTACATACCACATGAAGTCTTGCTTAATCGGCGCAGGAGGCGTTGCTTTAACCGGTGTTGTTGGTGTAGCCGCTGCTGCTTCTGGCGTTGTGGTCTCCGTCGCAGGAGCTTGTTCTGATGCGTCAGCTTCTGGAGCCGCTTCTGTTTGAGCTTCCCCAGATTGTTCAAGCGCTTGTTGAACCTGAGCCATATCGGTGTTTTGAACGTCTAATAAACGTTCCATAATTTCAATTTGCGCTTCAAGCTCCGCTACTTTTTCCGATAAATCATCGCGTTCACGAGCGTATTGATCGTTCAACTCTTCCGCAATAGATAATTGCCCTAGTAGCTGTTGAACGTCTTCACTGGTTTCACCGGCACCGCTGATTCCCGAGTTACTATCAGCTGATAGCTCTAAATAACCATCTGGGTTTTTCTCATCACCTGCACCTTCAAGTGCAGACCCTGTTGTATCAGTCGCAGATAATTGAGCTTCACTATTGGCCGAAGTCGGTGCACGTAAGTTTGGTGCAGCTCCTGAATTTTGAGCTCTTACTTCATCAATCGCTTCTTGGAAGCTGCGTAATGCAATCTGAGATTCATCTGGAAGCTTTAACACACTACCGGCTTTCACTCGGTTAATGTTGTTATTTAGAAAGGCTTCAGAATTTAAATCCTGAATCGCTAACATGACTTGCTGTGGAGAGTAGCCTTGGCGCGCAGGCACTTTCATAGCAATTTCCCACAAGGTGTCATTTCGTTGAACACGATATTCACCTGCAGCTAAGGTATCATCACGGGGCTCAACTGGCGTAGCTACCGAAACGGTTTCTTCTGTTGGTGCCGTTTCTATTACCGTGGTGGTAACCAATTCAGTGGCTTGATTACTGCCTTCGACCACAAGTGCGTCAACGGCCAACCCGGTATCAAATACAGGAGGGTCCAGTAAAATGGTGTATTCTTTTAATAAGCGTCCGCCAGGCCAATTAATTTCGACTAAGAAATTCAAAAACGGCTCACGAACGACTTGCTTGGTGGTCAGTGTGATAAACACTTCACCAGCTGCGTTTTCCTTTACCCTAAATTGGATATTCGATAAGAAAAAACTTCGTTCAACACCGGCACGTCGAAAGTCATCATTACTTGCGAGTGTAGGAAGAATTTCACCTGAAGTTAGACCCTGCAACTGAATGATTTTAATTTCAGCATCGAGTGGATCGTTCAGATTCGAATTAACTTTAATGTCACCCAATCCTAAGCCGAAGCTTGATCCTGCAAATGCCATTAATAAAATGAGTACTGCCAGCGCCTGTTTTTTCACCATAATCCTTTTTCCCTTTCTTCAACCCTTCCCAAACGGAAGCTTGAAAAGCAATTATTGAAGAGGAATCTCTCTTTTGTAGAACTCCAGATTTATAAATGAGAACCAGTTCTCACTTATTGATCGTTCGTTCAAATGTATGCAAATAAAACGTAGAAAGAACATTCAAAACTACGCCTAAGTATTATGTATAAAAGGACTTTTAGCAATACAAGGGTTGGAACTCAAGTCTTATTTCTGAGCTTTTTTTGTGACAACCCATACAAAAAGACGACCAATTAAGGTCGTCTGATGAGACAAGTTTATGAAATACAAAGAAAAATCAGGAAAATAGTGCTTTGAATCAAGCACTTTTTCGTAATTTAAATTTATTTCAAATTTTTATAAATCTTTCTTTAAAATTGCCAACATTCTACGCAGTGGCTCAGCAGCACCCCAAAGTAATTGGTCACCGACCGTAAAGGCACCTAAGTACTGATCACCCATTGCTAGCTTTCTAACTCGCCCTACTGGAATGTTCATAGTACCGGTCACCGCGGCAGGAGAAAGGTCTCTCATGGTAACCTCTCGATCATTCGGCACCAACGAAGCCCATTGGTTCGCATTATCGATTATTGATTCAATACTCGATACCGAAATGTCTTTTTTCAACTTAATGGTCATAGCTTGAGAGTGGCAACGCATCGCCCCCACCCGAACACATAATCCATCGATTGGAATCGGTTGAGAAGTACCTAGTATTTTGTTGGCTTCTACCTGTGCTTTCCACTCTTCTTTACTTTGGCCATTGTCTACAGCCTTATCGATCCAAGGAATTAAACTGCCTGCCAAGGGCACGCCGAATTGATCGCTTGGGTATTCGTTAGAGCGAATATGATCTGCAACGGTTTTATCGAGTTCTAAAATCGCACTGGCTGGGTCATCCAAATACGGCTTAGATACCTGATGAATTGACCCCATTTGAGAAATCAATTCTCGCATGTGACGAGCACCCGAACCGGAAGCCGCTTGGTAGGTCATTGGGGAAACCCACTCCACTAAATCTTCAGCAAATAACCCGTGTAAGCCCATCAACATTAGGCTGACCGTGCAGTTGCCGCCTACAAATGTTTTACCACCAGCGTTTAAAGCATTGTCTATGTTAGCTCTATTAACTGGATCCAGAACAATGATGGATTCTTCCGCCATACGTAGTGTTGATGCCGCGTCGATCCAGTATCCGCTCCAGCCCGTTGCACGCAAAGACGAATATACGGCCGTGGTATAATCACCACCTTGACATGTCACGATCACATCACACTGTGAAAGTGCTTCGATATCATTCGCATCTTGCAAGGTAGAGGCACCCTGCCCTACATCTGGTGCTAGTTGCCCAGCTTGACTGGTCGTAAAAAATATTGGTGTTATTCCGTTAAAATCATTTTCTTCACGCATGCGCTGCATGAGAACAGAGCCCACCATGCCACGCCAACCTACAAAACCTACTGTTAAACTCATAATTAAACCTTTTTTTAAAATTTACAGTGCCGCAAGAACCGCATCACCCATGGCTTGAGTGGAGACAACCTGACATCCGTCAGATTTTATATCGGCCGTTCGTAAACCTTGATCAAGCACTGAACCTACTGCTTTTTCTATCGACATAGCGGCGTCGGGCGCATTGAGCGAGTAGCGTAACATCATTGCAACCGACAAAATGGTGGCCAGCGGGTTAGCCACGCTTTGCCCTGCTATATCAGGAGCAGAACCATGAATTGGTTCATACATTCCTTTGCCATTTTCATCTAAAGAAGCCGAAGGCAACATACCGATTGATCCCGTTAACATAGCCGCGCAATCAGACAAAATATCACCAAACATGTTACCGGTGACCATGACATCGAATTGCTTAGGCGCTTTTACTAACTGCATGGCGGCATTATCTACGTACATGTGGCTTAACTCTACATCGGGGTAGTCTTTACCGACTTCGGTTATAACTTCACGCCACAATACGGTTGCCTCTAAAACATTGGCCTTATCAACCGAGCACAGCTTTTTGCCGCGCTTTTGTGCCGCTTGAAACGCCTGATGTGCGATTCGGCGAATTTCTGACTCACTGTATACATAGGTATTAAATCCTTCGCGCTCGCCGGATTCAGTTTGGCGAATACCGCGCGGCTGACCAAAGTAAATACCCCCTGTCAATTCACGAACAATCAATAGATCTAGCCCAGACACAAGTTCGGGTTTTAACGAACTGGCATCGGCCAACTGGGGGTATAAAATTGCGGGCCGAAGGTTTGCAAATAAATTGAGTTGTGAACGAATCGCTAACAACCCTTTTTCAGGTCGAATGGCCATATCGAGTGCATCCCATTTAGGACCACCTACTGCGCCTAGCAAAATTGCGTCAGCCGATTTCGCCTTGGCTAACGTTTCATCTGGAAATGGTACGCCACTGTCATCGATAGCGCTGCCACCAATTAAACCATGGATCGTTTCAATTTGTAGGCCAAACTTATCGTTCACCGCATTTAATACGCGTTCAGCCTGCGCCACAATTTCTGGACCGATTCCATCGCCCGGTAAAATTAAAACATTTTTAGTCATGAGAACTCTCTTAATTAATATGCCCAAACACCCAAGGGGCTTGCTGTAATCGTTTCTTTTCAAACGTTTTAATGGCTTCGGCGTCTTGCAATGTTAGACCGATATCATCTAAACCATTTAACAAGCAATGCTTGCGAAATTCATTCACTTCAAAGGCAACCGATTGCCCTTGTGCATCGGTAATGGTTTGCTGCTCTAAATCTACAGTTAATGAAAAGCCTTCCGTTTTTGCCATTGCCTCAAACCAGACATCTAGTTGAGATTCCTCTACAACAATCGGTAAAACACCATTTTTGAAGCAGTTGTTATAAAAAATGTCAGCAAAACTACTGGCGATAACGACACGAAATCCATAATCCTCGAGCGCCCAAGGCGCATGCTCTCGGCTTGAACCGCAACCAAAATTTGCCCGACTTAATAATATACTGGCTCCTTTATAACGCGGTTGATTTAACGGGAAATCAGGGTTCAGTGGGCGACGGCTGTTATCCATTCCGGGCTGACCTTCGTCTAAATAACGCAGCTCATCAAATAAGTTGGGACCAAATCCACTGCGCTTAATCGACTTTAAAAACTGCTTTGGAATAATCATATCGGTATCGACGTTGGCTCTATCCATTGGTGCAACAACACCGGTCACTCGAGTTAATGCTTTCATAATCTACTCCTTATGCGTGACTTACGTCGACAAAATGGCCCGCAATGGCAGCCGCCGCGGCCATTGCAGGGCTAACCAAATGGGTTCTACCACCAAAACCTTGCCGGCCTTCAAAGTTTCTATTTGACGTTGAGGCACAATGTTCCCCCTGCCCCAGCTTATCGGCATTCATTGCCAAGCACATGGAGCAACCAGGTTCGCGCCATTCAAACCCTGCGGCTTGAAAAATTTCATGCAAACCTTCGGCTTCTGCCTGCTGCTTTACCAAACCGCTGCCAGGTACAACCAAGGCTTGCTTCAAACTGGCGGCCACTTGTTTGCCTTTTGCTACTTCAGCAGCCGCACGTAAATCTTCGATTCGGGAATTTGTACAAGAGCCAATAAAGACACGATCTAGCTTAATATCTGCAATCTTTTGAGACGGCGTTAAGCCCATGTAGGCGATTGCACGCTCAATAGCCGATTTTTCTTGCTCATTCGCCGCGTCAGACGGATTCGGCACCAGATCATTCACCCCAAGCACCATTTCTGGCGATGTACCCCAAGTCACTTGCGGTTCAATATCTTCAGCTCGCAATTCTATGTCTTGATCGAACTGCGCTCCGTCATCTGTAACTAAGTCTCGCCATGCGGTTTCGGCTTGATCCCAAACGTCACCTGTCGGTGCAAAAGGTCGCCCTTTAAAATAATCTATGGTGGTTTGATCCACTGCAACCATGCCAGCACGCGCGCCCGCTTCAATAGCCATATTGCACACAGTCATACGGCCTTCCATAGAAAGCGATGCTATGGCACTGCCTGCAAACTCAATGGCATAGCCTGTACCACCTGCGGTACCAATTTTACCGATGATGTACAACACAATATCCTTGGCTGTCACCCCAGGTTTAACCTGGCCTTCTACGCGCACCCGCATGTTTTTCATCTTTCTTTGTATCAAACATTGCGTGGCCAATACATGCTCAACTTCTGAGGTACCAATGCCAAAAGCCAACGCCCCCATCGCACCATGAGTAGAGGTATGGGAATCGCCACACACAATAGTCATGCCCGGTAATGTAGCTCCTTGCTCCGGGCCTACCACATGGACAATCCCTTGGTTAATATCGTCCATATTGAATTCACGAATGCCGAAGCTATTGCAGTTTTCATTCAATGTTTTTACTTGAATACGTGAAACTTCATCTGCAATTCCCTCTATACCTGACAAGCGCTCGTTTTTGGTTGTCGGGACATTATGATCTGGAGTTGCTAGATTGGTATCTAGGCGCCAAGGCTGACGACCTGCAATACGCAGGCCTTCAAAAGCCTGTGGAGAGGTCACTTCGTGTAAGAGTTGGCGATCTATATATATTAATGCTGTGCCATCTTCACGCTCAGTAACAAGATGAGCATCCCATAATTTATCGTAAAGCGTTTTCGCCATGATCTGAACGTCCTGTGCAAAGGGCCAATAACAAAGTAAATCTATAGTTGCGATTGTAATTATAGCGATCAATAATACAAATTTATTATTTTTATTAATTCCATTCCAAATAGGAATACATAATGGATTTACACAGTTTGGAAGCCTTTTTAGCCGTAGCGGAAACAGGCTCGTTTAGCCGTGCAGGTGAAAAGTTATTTTTAACTCAACCCGCCATATCTAAGCGCGTAAGCAATTTAGAGCAACAACTGGCTACCCCTCTGTTCGATCGAATTGGCCGTGATGTTTACTTAACCGAGGCCGGCAAACTGCTCCAAACTCGCGCAACGCGAATCGTAAATGATATAAAAGATGCCCAACAAACGGTTGTTCAGTTAAATGAAGACCATGTAACTGAGCTTTCTATGGCCAGCAGCCACCATATTGGGCTTCATTATTTAGGTCCAATTCTCAAGCAATTTGCCGCCGCACACCCCGATGCGCAGCTGGACGTTCATTTTCTTGAGTCTGAACAGGCTATCGATGCACTCTTAAAGCGAGACATTGAACTGGCGCTCACGACTATTCCTAGCCCGTTAAATAAAGCGTTAATTGGAAAAACTTTGTGGACAGATACATTGCATTTTGTTGTTGCCAAAGACCACCCATTAGCCCAGAGAAAGGGGAAATTGCGACTCAACCAACTGGCTTCTGTGCGCGCAATTTTACCAGATAAGCAAACAACAACATTTCAGATCATTGAGCAGACGTTTCAAAACCATCATATTCCTTTGAACCGAGTGTTGACGGTCAACTATTTAGAAACAATCAAGGAGCTGGTCACTCACGGTTTAGGTTGGAGCTTATTACCAACTAGCCTTATTGGGCACGATGAATTGTGTATCTTAAACATCGATAAGGTTGCGCTAAACCGTCAACTGGGGATCATTTACCACCGTAAACGGACGCCTAGCCGTGGTGTGCGGCATTTGATTGAAATCGCCGAAACAAACAGTATAAAGCCAACGTCATGACCCCACCTAACAGCCCCCATAGGTGCGATTCATAGGCGATATCGTGACCAACCCAAGTGGACACGGCGCTGTCTTTTAACCACGGCAGCGGGCTATTTTCAATGACTACTTTTGCCGAGATTAAGCCCAGCACGATAACCTTTAAAGTTGGCCGATAAAACGGTGACATCGCAATTGACCAAAACAACCAGCCGTAGAGAACCCCCGATAACCCTACGTAAGCAGCATAATCCGAGAACATTAAGCACAGACTGGCGAATATCCAAACGCCGGCAAAAGCTAAAAAGGTTTTGCGGCCTGGCTGGTTAGGTAAAACAATACCCATAATCACCAAACCCCATAGATTTAAGGCCCAGTGCGAGATATTGGCCTGTACAATCCATGCCGTAAAAGGACGCCAATACTCGCCTATGGCAAGCTTTTCAGCGTCATAATACAAAAGGTCAGACCATGAAAATAAGGTTGCGATCAGGCTGAAAAAGGCCAATGCCAAACACCAAATGACTTTGGTGGATCTAAAGTTTGCTAATGATATGGATGTTTGCATTACACCAATTCGCTTTTAGGGTGTGTTCAAAGAATGTCTAACAGTAACGGAGTTAGACAATATTAGGCAAGCAATCGAGATTCCAGTAAGATGCACCCACTTTATTTTAGGTTTGAGACATCCGTTATGTGGTTTAAAAATGTACAAGTTTATCGATTCACAGAATCAGTTAATTTAAATGCCGATCAGCTCGATGATGCCCTTGCGAGCAAGCCCTTTAACCCATTAAGCCAAATGCAAGAGTCCACATTTGGTTGGGTACCGCCCTATAAAGACAGTGAAATATATGCAGAGCCCATTGGTGGCCGACTGTTTTTTTGCGCGCAGATTCAAGAAAAAATACTACCTGCCAGCGTATTAAATGAACAATTAACGGATAAACTGGACGCCATCGAAGAAGCTGAAGGGCGTCGACCTGGCAAAAAGGAACGTGAGCAGTTAAAGGAAGATCTCAGAGCCGTCCTACTCCCTAAGGCATTTCATAAAACTAAAAGAATCAGCGCCTGGATAGATGTTAAACGAAAGTGGCTGGTTATTAATTCAGCGAGCGAAAAAACAGCCGACGATTTCACCGCGCAATTGCGAGAAGCATTAGGCACCTTACTGGTAACACCCTTAGGAAAAAACACCTCAGGCGCAGATTTGCTGACGGATTGGTTTTTAGACCTCGATAACCGCCCTAACGGAACCGAACTGGAAGCCGAATTAGAATTGGCCATGGCAGCCGATTCGACAGTCAAAGCTCGCTATAAGAACCTTGATCTAGAGGCACCTGAAATTAAGCATTCTTTAGACAGCGGAATGCGCATTATTCAAATGGCACTCGCATTCGAAGATCAGTTTCAATTTGTCATCAATGAGAAGTTCCAAATGAAGCGCCTTAAGTTTCAAGAGAAACTAGTCGAGCAAGCGGGGGATTCAGATGACCCAAGAACCGATGCGCTAATCATGTCAGACAGCATTTCTCAATGGCTACTTGAACTTGAAAAGCAGCTCAATGAAGGCGAACAAACTATTGTATAAACTCAATTTGATTTGGTAATGTGGGTGTTTAGGCTCCATACTGTTTGGATACAAGTTAGAGAGACGCTTTTTTGAAAACTTTTAATCTAAAATTATTATTAAATAATATGGCTCTGCCCTCAAACAAACGCATGAGCGCACTTTCAACGCTATTTTTTATAGCCGCTGTTGTTTGTATGCCTGCTCAGGCCGACGACGGTGACGTGATTGAAATTTTAGAGATTGATGGTGAAGTTTTAGAATTAGATGATCTTGATGATGTATCCGTACAATCCAAGTCAGATACTTCTGCCAATACCAATACGGGGATGGCTGTTCCAAACATGCCAGAGGCGGCTCTTCCTGATGTTTTTAAATTCAATACCGAAGAAATAGTGCCCACGGAACAAACGCCTCCAACAGATGACCCCGACACAGTGAAGGTGAATGTCATTGAAGTCACCGAACGATACTACCTACTGGAGTTCGATGCGGCCTCAAATGCCTATCTAAAATCTATCACACAAGAAGCTAATCCTGGTGATTTAATCGAGATAGAGGTGACTGCGACGAATAAGAGTGATGAGTCGGTCAAAGAAGTTGAAATGGTGAATACCCTCCCTACGGGCCCTGTTGAATTTTTAAAAGATTCGGTCACCTTAGATTCTGAACGAGGGTTTTACAGCATCTCCGTGACTGGCGAGACTTATTTTCCGCCAGATACTGAAATTGAAGCAAAAGACATACGCTATATTAAATGGCAGATCTTTTCTTTAGGTATTAATGACACCCTTCGACTCAGCTATCAAATTAAAATTAAAGAGTGACGCTATACTCGTTATAGTTTTTCTATAACGAGTGTTATTTCGCCAACAACAAAGCCAAATTTTTTCATCTCAGCCCGGTTAACGAGCCTTTTCTTATCGACCAGATACATCCAATCATTTAACTTGAAAGACCAAGTTTTTCCATCAATAGGCACATCAAGAGTATAACCCCACTGAAAAGCAAAGCCCTGCGTAGCCCCGATTGCATCGCTGGATACATCACTCGCGGTACCTGAATATACACCATTACCTTCTTTCACTAACCGCCAAACCCGTCGATCTGTCGTACCGTCTGCGTAATAAAAATCCTCTTCCAATAAGCCAACATTGCCCTCCCAGTTAGCCACCATATCGACGGTAAATCGCTTTTGAACCTTTCCAAACCTATTTTGAACAATGCCATAAGCAAACAGTTCGCCGTCAAAAAACTCTTCTAGTTTAATCTCTGGTGTTGTTGCTTCGTAGGCCGTTATTTTTGTAGCGCAAGAGGACACAAGGACCGCCAACACTAATATTACCCACATTAATCCTTGCTTCAGTTTCATTTTTTCAATCCTATTAATTTTGCTCTTAACTTTGGTTCGCGAGTGTCGGGGGAAAGCCAAATTGCTGAAAACGCCACGCCAAAACGCGTGTCCACGATGCGGCCGATTTCTTTTCCGTTATACACAAATACACTTTCGCCAGAATCTTGAATGGTTAATGTAAGCTGATCACCTTTACGTATATCGGGCCAAATGCGAGTTAATTGCTCTGACCAACTATCAAGCCAGATACCGCCCGTTCGAGCTACTTCGGAAGCACTAATCTCTACAAGCTTTTCTTGGGCTATATTGATTTTATAGACAATCTCTAAGTCGAGCGGCGCTTCCGGTAAATACTGCCCGGTTTCGGTGTAGAGACTTATATCGTATAGGTGAAAGCCAAACTTCTTCATTGCACCCTGCCCCACCACGAGTCTTTCTGAAGCGGCCAGAGCAACGGAGCTGAAAAATAAACTGGCTAAGATTAAAAAAGCAATGGCTATGCAATGGTTCGAGTTTAACTTTGGCATTATCACCTCGTAGCCGTTGGGCTCAGTTCATTCGGACAGCGATTCGATGCCAAACAGCGTTTGGCAATAGTGCTAATAGGCGCATTATGGCTTGGAAAACGAATGGAAAGTTGATGATCTTTTTTCGCTTGTGCAACCCTTGTCGAATCATCTCACTGGCACGTTGAACGCTGATCCGACCTGGCATTTTAAAAGTATTTTTATCCGTCAACGGAGTTTCAACAAAGCCTGGGCGCACTAAAGACACGTCGATTCCAAATTCAGCAAGATCAATGGCGAGTGTACGAGCTAAGTAATCTAAGGCGGCCTTAGAGGCTCCGTAGGCTTCGGAACGCGTTAACGGAAGAAAGGTAACTGTCGAGCTGACGATGGCTAAGTGACTGCCTCGCTGCAGCTTGGGAAGCACGGCCGACAAGCAATACCCTGTACCCAATACATTGGTATCGATTACGCGCTTAAACAGCTGAGCGTCAAATTTCTTTGCGTCGTCAATATATTCGCAAGTGCCCGCGTTTAAAATGACCAGATCTAAGCTGTCATAAGCGCTTAAAGCAGATTCTATCGACGCGCCGTCTTGAATATCAAACACAACAGCATCGATTCGGTTATCGTCTAAAGCGGTTTCGAGCTTTTGCTTATCTCGGCCACAGGCAATAACTTTATGGCCTTGATTTGCGTAGTCTTTAGCTAACTGCAAACCTATGCCTGAGCTAGCGCCAGTTATGAGTATTGTTTGTGTCATCTGTCTTACCTGATTGAGTTATATAACAACTAATACAACAATCAGCGCAAAACAGATTCATTTTGGCGTGATAATTTAGTGGCTTACTAAAATTTAGCGTCTTTTAATTGCTCAAAAGCCGGTGTGAGGCGGTCATGATAGTCATGTTCAATTTGCTCTCGTTGCAGATCTTGCTTCATTCTTTGGTTTGCTGGGAGCGCTTTGCGCGCGGCATGAGTATCAAACTCTTTTACTAATTGATACACCGTTTCAATGATTTGATATGGGGCCCTTTCTTGCTCGTTTAAGACCAATCCATCGAGTAACACTTTGCAGCGAATAACAGCCTCAGATGCATTCAGCTCACCCTTAAGAAACGTCGCTGATATTACATTTAAACTCTCAACTAAGTATTTTCTTTGCGCTTGCTCTTTATCGGCTCGCTCTTGAAGCACCCGCTTACGCTCCGCTTCAACCGCCCTCACCTTCAGGGTCATACGAATGGCCACTACAGAAAGTAAGGCAATTACCGCCAATGCGATTGAAATTAATATCCAATTAATCATAAATACCTTGATTCATTTGTTGCTCAGAAAAATAGAGATCGTAACGTGCTTTATCGAGAATATTAAGCGATTGGCCTTCTTCATCCCAAGTGATAAGCAACTCGTTTTCATTGAGTTTTTGAATAACGCGCTCGACCAATTGTTCATGGTTTTCCATGTCAAACGCCCAAGATTGCTCTTGACGAGACAACCAATCTTCAATCAATGCATTCAGTGTCTCAGGATTGAGTTTTTTTGGCGGAATGATCATATTTTAACGATTAACCTTAAATGCAACTTCTTGCTCCCACTCGCAACGTACGCTGAGCTCTTCACTGGGTGAATGATAACTTCCTGCACTTTCCCAGATAAAAGTATGCTTGCCTGAAAGTTCTGTTTCTAGGTGCACCGTCGCCGACACCCAATACATTTGCTTTAATAAGGCTTCAAACTTAGCCATCCACTCTTCCCAGTGATACTCAACGGCCTGATACGAAGCAGCAAAATGAATCACCTGAGTTTGATAGGTGCCTTGCTCTAAATCTTCCGAAGGTATCGAAAACATACTGCTGGTCATGTATGGAAAGCTATCGATTTCGTTTAGCTCTAAAATGGCATCACAATTGGTCAAACGACTGCGAATAAGCAATTGCTGATCGTTAGAGGGCACATCTTTAATTATGCCGTAGACAATTGTTTCTTGATCCATTGGTTGGGCCATAAAGTCGCCACTTCCCTTATTTTTTATTTTATACGCGCAGTATACTCGCTTTCATTAACGATCCCGTGCGCTGCTTCTCAGCTTTTTGATCCTACAAGGTTAGCTTTGCCACAAACCTTGTTCTGTTAGCCAAGTTAAAAATTGCTCTTCATCCATAATGGGAATATCAAGTTCTGTCGCTTTTTTAAGCTTACTTCCCGCTCCTGGACCTGCGACAACTTGAGTCGTTTTGGCGGAAACACTGCCCGCAACTTTTGCGCCCAATCGTATCAAATAATCTTTGGCCTCATCTCGACTCATAGCCGATATTTTACCCGTGACAACCCAAGTTTGCCCGTCTAAGAGAGCGCTTTCTTCTGAATCTTCTATGTCGTCCCAATGCACACCGAGAGCAATGAGTCGAGCGACTTCCATTCGGTTTTGCTCTTCGGCAAAGTAATTCACGACATGTGCCGCCACTTTCGGGCCAACATCGTCTAACTCAAGCAATTGTTCAGTGGTCGCCGACATGATGGCTTCAATGGTTTTGAAATTGGTTGCTAGGTTGCGTGCCGTCGTTTCCCCTACTTCGCGAATACCCAGAGCGAACAAAAACTTGGCCAGTGTAGTATTTTTACTGGCTTCGAGCGCGTTCAAGACATTTTGTGCAGATTTCTCACCCATTCGCTCTAAACTGCTTAATGTTTCAAGCGTAAGCTCGTATAAATCACTAGCGGCGTGTATTTTTTGGGTCGCTAACAAGGCGTCGATTAGTTTTTCGCCAAAACCATCGATGTCCATCGCCTTACGAGAGACAAAGTGTTTTAAGCCTTCACGTCGCTGAGCGCCACAAAACAATCCTCCGGTGCATCTTGCAACCGCCTCGCCCTCAACCCGCTCGATGGCTGAATCGCATATTGGGCATTCGGTCGGCAGATGAATAACGCTGGCATTGCTTGGTCGTTCGGCTAAAACGGCTTGTACCACTTGCGGAATAACATCTCCGGCGCGGCGAATAATGACTGTATCGCCAATTCGAACGTCTAAGCGTTCCACTTCATCCATATTATGCAAGGTCGCATTACTGACAGTAACACCGCCTACAAAAACGGGCTTCAACCGTGCAACGGGGGTTATAGCGCCTGTCCGCCCTACTTGAAACTCTACATCAATGAGCTGAGTCATTTCTTCTTGTGCTGGAAACTTACGTGCAATGGCCCAGCGTGGTGCTCGCGAAACAAAGCCTAGACGTTGTTGTAGGCTAAATTCATTTACCTTAAATACGATGCCGTCTATATCATAAGGCAGTGCGTTACGTTTCTGCTCTAATGACTCAAAGTACGCATTGATACCTGAGACACCACTGACCACGGCCATTTCGTCATTAATTTTAAGCCCCCAACGGCCAAATTGCGCCATCAACTCGGCTTGATTTGACGGTAGCTCTCCACCTTCAAAAAAACCCACAGAATAACAACACATTTCTAATGGTCGCTTTGCGGTTAATCTAGGATCGAGCTGCCTTAGGCTGCCTGAGGCCGCATTTCGAGGATTAACAAATGTTTTCTCCCCTTTTTGACGGGCAGCTTCATTCAATTGCTCAAAACCTTTTTTGGGCATGTAAATCTCACCGCGCACCTCTAAAACATCAGGAATGCGATCGCCTTTAAGTGCCAGTGGAATACTTCGAATGGTGCGTACATTTGCGGTGATATCTTCACCGGTTGTTCCATCTCCGCGCGTGGCACCCCGCACCAACTTTCCTTTCTCGTACAGTAAGCTAACCGCAATGCCATCTAATTTAGGTTCGCAAGCAAAATCAATGGATTCTGAAATATTCAAGCGGTCTTGCAAGCGCTTAACAAAACTGGCCATGTCATCATCATTAAAGGCGTTATCAAGCGATAACATGGGCACTTTGTGTGGAACTGATTTAAATGCAGATTCAGCTTGCCCAGCTACACGCTGGCTTGGCGAGCTCGGACTGACCCAATCAGGATTTTCAGATTCTATGTCACGTAGTTCCGCCATGTACCGATCGTACTGAGCATCGGGAACTGACGATTCGTTTTTAACATAGTATTCGTAATCGAGCTGAGTAATTTTATCGATCAATTCTTGATAATGTTGCTGTGATTTAGTCATATAACTCTCAATATCAAGATGGTATCAGTTGTTTTCGCGTAAAGGCGCGCAATTTTTCTCGATAGTACTCTACTACTTGAGGCGTGACACCGTTATGGTCTTCATCTAATAGCTCAGCCCCCAAGTGGCTTGCCATAAAACGAGCCATCTCAATCATGTGTTCAAAAGATTCCATCGCATCTGCGGTACACGGCAATTGCAAAAATAATGTAACCCCTGGCGTATTAACATCGGCCATCGCATCTGGGTTAAATGTGCCAGGCTGTACACAATTTGCCAAAGAGAACTCAGTCTTGCCATTAGGATTTCGGTAATGAAAAATATCCATTGGACCATGGCGTAACCCAGAATGAACCAGTAGCTCTAACAGGGCCTGCCCATTAATCTCCCCACCGTCTTTTGCCATCACATGGACAACAATGAGGTCTTCTACGGGCATCGGTGGCTCCGGCTCAGGTTCTTGCGCTTGGATTGATTCGTCTTCAGTTGTATCTTCAGAATCAATTAAACTCGCAGGTTCTACGTCGGCTTTAGAAATTGATTCTTGCTCAACTGGAATCTCTTCAACTTTGGGCTCAGTTACATGGTCTACAAGTTGATCTTCTTGGGTGGCCGAGAATGACAAATCGTCTTTTTCTTGCCCAACGTCTATGGCATCTTCTGAAGTATCCGTCTGTTCTACTGAGCGCTGATTGTCGACATCTGGGTCTGCTTCAACTTGGTCTTTTTCGGCCTGGTCTATCGAAAAATCAAGTTCAGACTGAACCGCGCTTTCAACTTCTTCTTTTTCAGTAGTCTCCGCTTCACTTTCTAGGCGCTCGGCATCAGACTCTTCGCCTTCAACAACCACGCGCTCCATTAACATGGGCACGCGCTCTCGCAAATTTAATTTAAACTTACTGCTAATTTCTTGCTTTTCTTCTTCGGTCATTTCGCGCGTTCGAGCGCCACCATTAGGTAACTCGCGCGCAATCTGCGCTTTTTTAGCGGCTTCATCTGGGTCTACCCAATCTTCAGCTGGCTCAACTCTCGCTTTGGGCTTTTTAGGCTTCATTTTCATGCGCCGGAAGCCATCCCAAAGAATAACGATAATCGCAACCAATCCAAATACAATGATAATTTCGCGAAATTCCATTCTAACGCCCTTGTATATTACATCGCCGCCAATTCGGCTGCTTCTTCCACATTTACGGTAACTAAGCGAGAAACACCTGGCTCGTTCATGGTAACCCCCATCAATTGATGCGCCATTTCCATCGCACCTTTATTGTGGGTTATATAAATAAATTGTACATGCTCAGACATCGCTTCGACCAGTTTGGCGTAACGACCTACGTTGGCGTCATCCAATGGTGCATCAACTTCATCTAGCATACAAAATGGTGCTGGATTCAATCTAAAAATTGAAAACACTAATGCAATCGCGGTTAGGGCTTTTTCACCACCGGACAACAAATGAATTGTACTGTTCTTTTTACCCGGCGGCCGAGCCATAATTGATACGCCGGTATCTAATAGCTCTTCACTGGTTAATTCTAAATAAGCATGGCCACCGCCAAATACTTTTGGAAACAGCTCTTGCAAGCCAGAATTCACTCGATCAAAGGTTTCTTTAAACCGAGTCCGGGTTTCTTTATCAATTTTACGAATCGCGTTATCGAGTACTTCGAGTGCCCGTTCAAGGTCTTCATTTTGTTCATCAAGATATCGCTTTCTTTCTGATTGCGTCTGATATTCTTCGATGGCCGCTAAGTTGATCGGCCCTAACCTTTGAATACGAGCGGCTAGGCGCTCTAACGACTCTGTCCATTGCTCTTCATTTGCATCTTCTGGCAAATTGGCTAAAACGGTTTCCAAGTCGAACTGCTGTTCTGCAAGCTGCTCTTGAAGTGTTGACCGCCGCGTCATAACCGATTGAGCCGCCATTCGGTTTTGTTCAAGGTCACTTCGGGTAGCGGTTGCATTTTGTTCAAGGGCTAATCGCTCTTTTTCGAACTCGCGCATTTTTACGTCAGCGGCTTCCACTAAGGTACGCTTTTCGGCCAATGTTTCTTCTAAAATCATGCGCCGCTCAAGTCGATCTTCGAGCTCTAGTTTCACATCATCGGAGGGTTCTTCGCGTTCGCCTAATTTTTCTTTCAATTTTTCTAACCGCTCAGTGGCTCTTTGCTTTTGAGCTTGAGCTCGTTCAAATGCGGTTTGGAAAGAATCGACTTCTGCCTGCAATTGTTGGCGCTTTAATTGAAGCTGATGTTGCTGATCTCTAAGTACTCGAACTTGATCGCGCATTTCATCAATGGTAATGCGCATTTCCTCTCTTTCAGCGAGCAAACCTTCGCGCTCATCAACATCTTCTTCCATCGCATCTAACGATTCTTGTAACTCTTCGCGGCTAAAGGCAAGAGTTTCACGCTCTTCGGCCATCAAAGCTTCCACTTCTTGAATGTCGTGCTCTAAACGAGACCGACGTTCTTTAAGCTTTTCAGCCTCAACCTTTTTGCCGCTAAGCTCAGCATTTACTTGAGCCAATTGACGAGCAAGCTGCTGATTTTCAACTTGCAGTTGTTCACGCTCTTCTTCAATGGATTTTAGCTGTAATTGAGCCGACTCCATACTGACCGCTAAATCTTCTTCGGTTACTTCAAGTTCGTCGATTTCTTCGGCTAACGACTCGAGCTCATGTTGCAAACTTAAGATGCCTTGCGCGCTGTCTTCTCCACGTCGCAATCGAACCCAGTTCGCCCCAACCCACACTCCGTCTTTTGTAATGCAGCTTTCGCCTGGCTTCAATGTGCCTCTAAGCGCGAGCGCTTCTACTAATGTTTCAACCGTTTTAACGGGGGCTAACCAACTCTGTAACGCGGTTGAACTGGACACTTTGGCGAGTAAGGTCCCACTTACATCACCTTGGAACGATTCAGCTTGGGCTGATACCAATGTCATAGCACCGTCTTTAAATCGCTCTAACGGTTCCAACATAGTTTCAATGCTTTCTACAGAGATCGCCTGCAATGAATCGCCTAAAACGGTTTCAACCGCAGACTCCCAGCCAGCTTCAACTTGAATGTCATCGGCTAATCGCTTGGCCTCTCTCATTTGATGACTGGCCAACCAATTCTGAACCCCTTCCGATTCATCGCCTTTTGAGGCCTTAATTAACGCTTTCACTGTGGCTTGGCGGGCTAATTTCTGTTGTAACGAATGCCGTGCGGTTTCTAATCCTGAACGTTTTTGCTCCACCAATTCTCGGTGGTTTTGAAAACGTTCCGATAACTGTTCTAAGCGCTGATCAAATTCTTCACCTTTCATTTCTAAGGTGTCACTTTGCTCCATGAGCATGGCTAAATTTTCAGCTTCGGGATTATCGGCAATTTCGCGAAGTTCGGCATGCAACGTTTCTTGCCGTTGGTGGTGCTGCTCGATCACTTTTTCTAAATGCTGAATGCGAGACTGAGCCACTTCTGCTTGACGTTTTGGACCTTGGGCATTTTGGTTAAAGGCGTCCCATTTACTCTGCCAGCCACGTTGACGTTCTTCTAAACCTTCGAGCTTCTCAGCAGCCATTTCAACCTTTTCACTGGCGGCTTCTATTTCTGGCTCTAGCATTTCCAGCGTTTCACGCTTTTCTTCAACACGGTCGGTATCGGTTTCAGCTTCGTTGATGGCCTCTTGTAATTGGCGCTCAGCTTCTTGAATGTCTTGTAGAATTTGAGCACTTTGCTCTTGCTGATGTTGCATCGATTGTTCAAAGCGAGCGATTTCATTACCTAACTGATAAAACTGCTCTTGAACGCGATTGAACGCGTCGGTTGATTCATGATGCTGCTGGCGTAATGTTTCTAATTCAGCGTCAATGAAACGCTGTTGCGCAACAAAACCCTCATATTTGGTCTCTAACTCAGCGATGGTGAGTTCTTGCGCGGCTACTTCGCTATTTAAACGCTGCCACTTTAATGCTGAGAGCTGAGCTTTTGTTTGCCGTTCTTCGGCCTTATAAGTCTTATACTTTTCTGCAGATTGAGCTTGGCGGTGCAGATGAGCCAATTGACGCTCTAACTCTTCTCGTAAATCAGTTAACCGCTCTAGGTTTTCACGTGTACGGCGCATTCGATTTTCGGTTTCTCGACGCCTTTCTTTATAACGTGAAATGCCCGCAGCTTCCTCAATATAAACACGCAGCTCTTCTGGCTTTGATTCAATAAGCCTAGAGATCATACCCTGTTCGATAATGGCGTAACTGCGCGGACCTAACCCTGTGCCTAAGAAAATATCGGTAACATCTTTACGGCGACATTTTGTGCCGTTCAAATAATAGCTGGAATCGCCATCTCGAGTTACTTTTCGGCGTATAGATATTTCGTTGTACGCTGCAAACTCACCTCTTAAGGTGTGATCTGAATTATCGAACACCAATTCAACGCTGGCTTGGCTGATAGGTTTACGTGAGTTACTGCCATTAAAAATTACGTCTGTTTTAGACTCGCCCCGAAGATGCTTGGCGTTTGATTCGCCCATAACCCACCGTACGGCATCAATGGTATTTGACTTACCACAGCCGTTGGGACCGACAATTGCTGATAAATTGGTCGGAAAGGGTATTTTAGTGGGGTCAACAAAAGATTTAAAACCCGCTAATTTAATGCTTTTCAAACGCATAGTGACCGTTCTTAGATTTTCGTAATTAGCTTTGATTCTATCGTCATTCAGGCTCGGGTGAAACACCTAAACCAAAGCAATTTTCCTTATAAATTCAACAACTTAATCACAATTTACAAAAAAACTGAGCGAGCAGCCAAAAAACGATCCATTTGAAGTGGCAAAATCAGAGCAAGAATTAGTTCAGCCATAAGCAAGAAAGGGTCGCTCCTACATTAGCAGCGACCCTTTCTAATAAATCAACCGATCGCCTTAAGGTAAGCGCACATCGATATCAACACTGATTTCTTTGCTGTTCAACTCAACAATACGAACATCGCCTGGCCAGTCGCCTGGCGAGGTATTGGCTGTACCGTTCATGGAAACACGCGCCGTAATTTCAACTTGCTCGTAATTGGTTAACACACCCGCTGGGCCCATAGCATCTGCGTCGCTTAAGATCGTTACCATTGACTGGTCGGTCACTCGCACGCGCTTCGCTGCTATTGGCATTCTTTGGCCAATCGGGCGAGCGTAAATAAACAAGCTGGCCTGCTCAGGCAAGCCTTCCCAAGCAGCTGGAAGCTCAATTTTCACAAATATTCGAAGAGGTTGCTCAGCTTCATAATCAATTCCCATGTCGGCCAATGCCGCTTTTGCCTGATCAATATAACTATCGATCACGACGGCATTTTCTGGGTTTAGGTTTTGTAACTTTAACGTAGTCCAATGATCGATCGCTTCTTTGTAGTCGCCAAGTTCAAAACGAATTCTTCCGGCCATACCCAGAGCCATGGTATTCACCGCGGAATACTCTAGAGCTTCCTCAAACGAGGCGAGCGCAGCTTCGGGTCGGTTTAACGAAAGATAGGTTTGGCCCAAGTAAGCCAAAATTGCCGCCTCGTCTTCAGCATTTCTTTCAACGGCCCTTAATTGTGTTAATACGTTATTAAAGGAAATTAAAGCATGCTCAAAACTGCCCATATCCAACTGCATGCGCGCTAAGCGAAACCAACCTTCAATGTTTTCAGGTTCTTTTTCGAGAAGCTTTTGATAACTCTGAAGCGTATTGGTCACGGATGCTTCATCTAACTGAGTTTGACCCGCCAGCTGTCGAAATTGAGTGCGGACATCGACCGCATCTGAAGCACCTACACTTTGATAGAGCCAAAACGCCGTTGCAAAAACTATTAAGGACAATGACTGCACCCACAACCAAGGAAGTTTCTCGGTTGTTTTCAGCGTGCTTCGTTGCTTTTCTGTGTCCGCTAAAATCGATTTCTCAACTTCCAATCTAAGACTGTCGAATTCTGATTGAGAAATGCTGTTCGCCTCGAATTGCTGCTGAAGTGCGGCTAAGCGATCTTTGTGAATTACCATGGCCGCTTCAACAGAGTCTACTTCAGTTTGGGAACCACTTTGGTGCCTAACGGCAAAGAGCATGAAGATCGCTATGGGGATCAACCAAATACTCAGGATTAGCATTTACTGCTCCTCTAATAATTTTTTCAAGCGCTCGTTATCTTCTTCTGAAATTTGTTCGGGTTCGGCTTTGTTCGAATTAGCCACTAAATAACGAACCACCAAGAAACCAGAGATCAACAACCCAAAAGGCAGCACCCATAGCCAAACGGTTAAAAAAGACATTTGCGGTTTGTAGATTACAAATTCAGTGTAGCGATCGACCATATAATCGATGATCTCTTGATCGGTATAACCCTGATGCAGCATTTCGTAGGTTTTTTGCCGAATATCTTCTGAAATCGGCGCATTGGAATCAGCAACATTTTGGTTCAGACATTTCGGGCAACGCAACTGAAAAGTTAACTCGGTGTAACGCTCTCTTAGTGACTCATTATCGAAGGGAAGGAGCTCACCGGCTGCAAATATCGACATTGCAACAAACAAGCCACTGAGTAAACCTAAAAATGTACGCACGCTATACCATTTCATCATAGATGACCTTTAACTTATCTTGCCAAAGTTTATCATTTATGGGGCCTTGGAAACGATGAACGATCTCCCCGGCTGAATTCACAAAAAACGTTTCCGGTGCTCCCGTAACGCCAAGATCAAAACCGAGATCACCATTAGGATCGTACAAATCCACAACATAAGGGTCGGCGTAATCCGCTAGCCATTTCAAAGCTAACTCACGATCATCTTTGTAATTAATACCAACAATTTTCACACCAGAGGCGGCCAAACTGTTTAAAAAGGGGTGCTCATATTTACACGAAGTACACCAGGTCGCCCAAACGTTCACTAACATCGGCTCGCCAATAACATCCTGCCGACTCAAAAATTCGGCTTCATTATTAACATCGGTGAGTTTAAAACTGGGGAATTCTTTTCCAGTTAAGGCCGAGGGTACATTTTTAGGGTCAACGCCCGTCATTAAGGCGTAACCAAATAATGAAAATAACAATGCCACTAATACTAAGGGCACAATAATCAATGCTTTAGGCATGACTCTTCCTCTTTGAAATACTGCGATATCGCTTATCCGTGATACTTAAAATAGCGCCCAACGCCATTAACAAGGCACCGATCCAAAGCCAACGAACAAATGGCTTAACTTGCAGTCTGATAGACCAAGTTTGACGCTCTTCATCTAATGGCTCCGCTAACGAGGCATATAAATCTCGAGTTAAATTCCCAGAGATGCCGGCCTCAGTCATTACATTGGAAGCAACTTGATAAAACCGTTTCTCAGGGTTCAGGACCGTCACAAATTGATCGTTTTTAAATACATTGATCACCGCATGATCGGTGATGTAGTTCGGTCCATTGAGATGTTCAATTTCCTGTAATTCAAAACGGTAATTATTCATGGTGACGCTTTCACCCGCGCTCATTCTAAAATCACGTTCTATGTCGTAATTCGACACTAACACGACTCCCGTTGCGCAAACAATTAAGCCAAGGTGTGCTGTCCACATTCCCCAAAAGCCAACACCGGCACGACGTAAAGTTTTGAAAGGCGTTGAACTATTTTTAGTACGCTCCAATAACATGCGAATAAGCCCGGCAGCTGTCCAAAATACCAATGCTAGCCCTAACCATACTTGCCAATGGAACTTTCCTGTGAGCGCAATGGGCAGTAACAGCGCGATACCGATAGCAGCGGGAATGGCTACAACAAAAAAAGACTTCCAAGTTTTAAGGTTATTTTGCTTCCAACGCAACAGCTGACCAATACCCAGCAAACTCAACAATATAACCATCAACAAATTAAAAATGAGATTAAAAAACGGGGCACCAACAGACATTTTCCGCAGCGAGAACGCATCGGCAATCAACGGTAAAAGTGTTCCGAATAAAACCGCAAACGTGATCACGACCAGAATAATGTTATTCATTAATAAAAAGGACTCACGAGAGACTCCCTTAAATTGCCCGACTGATTTTATCTTCGAAACATTGAGCGCGTAGAGCACCAAGCTGCCACCAATGGTCAGCATTAAAATCGCTAATATAAAAATTCCTCGCTCAGGATCAGAGGCGAAGGCATGCACACTGGTCAGTACACCAGAGCGAACTAAAAATGTACCTAAAAGACTGAAAGAAAAGGCCATAATTGCCAGCAGCAGTGACCAGCCTTTAAACAGACCGCGCTTTTCAGTAACGGCCTGGGAGTGAATAAGTGCCGTGCCAATTAACCATGGCATAAATGAGGCATTTTCAACAGGGTCCCAGAACCACCAGCCACCCCAACCTAATTCATAATAAGCCCACCAGCTGCCAAGAGCGATTCCAACGGTTAAAAAAGCCCACGCAACATTGGTCCAAGGGCGCGACCACTGCACCCAGCCGGCATCAAAACGTCCTGTCAACAACGCCGCCACTGCGAATGCAAAGGCAACTGAGAACCCCACATACCCCATGTAAAGCATAGGAGGGTGCAAAATTAAGCCAATGTCTTGCAGCAACGGGTTTAAGTCGGTGCCATCGGTTGGCGGGATTGGCAATAGCCGATCAAATGGGTTTGAAGTAAATATAAGAAAGGCTAAAAAACAGAAGGCAATAATGCCAAGCACCGCTAAAACGGAACTTTTTAACTCCAACGTTAAAGAACGAGCAAAGACACTAACCGCGCACGCCCACGCACTGAGTAACAAGATCCAAAGGGCCATGGAGCCTTCGTGATTGCCCCAAGTGGCTGAAAATTTGTAGTACCACGGTAAGGCGGAATTAGAGTTTTGACTCACAATAGTCACGGAGAAATCGTCGAGCACAAACGCACGCACTAAAATCGCAAAGGCGACTACGAGAAAAAAGAACACACCCCATGTTAAAGGAGATGCCATACGCATTAATCCAGCACTGCCTGTTTTTAGCCCGTATAAAGGGAAGACTGCCAACAGCAATGATAAGCACATGGCTAGGATCAGTGAGAATAATCCAAATTCAGGTAACATCTAGGGCTCCGCTAATTATTGTTGGTCGAATTTTGATGGGCTTGCTCTATTGCCTCTGTTACTTCTGGCGGCATATAGGTTTCGTCATGCTTAGCAAGCACTTCCTGTGCTACGAGTACATTGTCTTTATTCATTTGACCGACAACAACAACGCCATCACCTTCGCGGAATAAATCGGGTAAAATACCTTCATATTCTACGCCCACTTCTTTGGCGGTATCGTTAATTTTAAATTGAACTTTTAACGATTCATTCGAGCGCACCACAGACCCAACTGAAACCATCCCACCAGCACGAACCGTTGCACCAGGAGTAACATTACCCGCACTTAATTCAGAAGGTGTGTAGAAATAGTTAACGTTTTTCCCCATCGCAAACAACACCAATAAGACAGCCGCTGATACGCCCGCAACCCCCAATAAAATTAGCATTAACCGTTGTTTTCGTTTTGGATTCATAACTGCTCCCGACGCTGTCTGCGTTGATGATCTTTGATTAATTTTTTGCGGTATAACCTTGGGCTAAGTAAGTTAAAAGTAATTACCGCGCCGCCGATGGCATAGGCCGCCCACACATAAAGACCATGACCGCCCATATTGATAAATTCACTTAAAGATTCAAACGCCATTGTGACCTCCAAGACGGTTTAACTCTTCTTTCACCCAAGCTGCCTTTCGCTCTCGGTGTAATATTTCTAACCGAGTACGAATAAACACTAAGGCAATAAACGCTAGATAGAACCCTAAGATGGAACCCAGCAACGGCAATAACATTGAAATATGCATTGGAGGTGCTTCGGTGATTTTAAGCGTGGCAGGTTGATGGAGCGTATTCCACCAATTTACTGAAAACTTAATGATCGGGATATTTACGACACCTACCAACGCTAAAATTGCGGCGGCTTTATCGCCACTCTCTTCTCGTTCCATGGCACTTTGTAATGCCCAAAGCCCTAAATAAAGCAGTAACAAGATCAACATAGAGGTGAGGCGAGCGTCCCAAACCCACCATGCGCCCCAGGTCGGCTTACCCCAAATTGCGCCCGTCAATAGCGCTAATACCGCCATACTCGCGCCAATGGGAATACACTGTTTAGCGACGTAAAACGCTAATTTTATACGCCAAATTAAGCCTACTGCGCCTGTAAATGCGATGGCAACGTAAATAGCTTGCGACATAAATGCCGAAGGAACGTGTAAAAAGATTATTCGGTAGCTGTTGCCTTGAAGGCGCTCAACAGGAGCAAAGCCTAACCCCCAAATTAAAGACACGCTCACTAACACTGCTGCTAAGATTCCTAAAATCAAGCTCCAGCGTTTTGACAACTGGTAAAACCACTTCGGCGAGCTCCATTTATGAAACCACCTTACGAACCATTGCCACATAAAATCACTCCAACGTAAAAGAATTCTTAATCACCCACGGCTATTTGCAATGCCGCAACTGTAAGCCAGGGTACAAATGCAAATGCACCGGCACAAATGGCGGCTAACAACGCTAGCTGAGCACTCCATTGTTCACCCGCCGCCATGCCCTGCACCGCGGCCGTACCAAAAATAATAACCGGCACAAACATCGGCATTATGAGCACTGTCAATAAAAGGCCACCTTTTCGTAAACTGACGGTTAAAGCGGCACCAACACTGCCTATTAAACTCAAAGTAAAGGTACCTATGCACAACGAGACCACTAAAATCGGTATGGCTTGGCTTGGCAATGCCAGCATTATTGATAATAAAGGTGATATCAGCGCTAAAGGTAACCCAGTTACTAACCAATGACAGACAATTTTGCACAACACTAACAATTGAGGCGGAACTGACGAGATCAGCAATTGCTCTAAGGTTCCGTCTTCGTAATCGAGCTTAAACATTAAATCGAGGGATAACAACGCAGCTAATAGTGCGGCCACCCAAAGTACACCAGGTGCCATGCCTGCTAGCACCTCTAAATTAGGTGTCACACCAATAGGAAACAACGCAACCACGATCAAAAAGAAAAACAATGGGTTGGCTAGATCGGCCCTGCGTCGAAACGCTAATAAAAGCTCGCGCTTAAAAGTCTGCCTTAATACGGAGATCACGCTTGCTTACCTCCTAACTCTAACCACTTCACCGCAGTATGCTTTAAACCATGGTGACTGGTCATAATAACCGTACCACCGGCCTCAGCAAATTGCTCTATTCGGGCTTCTAATTGAGCTACAGCCTGCACATCTAACGCTGTAAAAGGCTCATCTAGCACCCAAAGTTGAATACTGGGGACATTAACATACAGCTTCGAAAGAGCGACTCGTCTTTGCTGACCTGCGGATAAACTGCCCGCTGGAACATCTTCATACCCTCTCAAGCCAACTGTCTCCAAGGCGTGCCACAGCTCTTCTTGCTTAGGGATGACGTTATGCAAGGCTAAACTAAACGCTAGGTTTTCAAGCGGGGTTTGCAATAAAGTAACGGCAGGACGATGCGCTAAATACCAGCATAATTCGGCACTCAAGCGCCCACTTTGCTGGCTTAGTGGTTCTGGCCAATGCATCTCACCTTCAACAACAGCGCTTAAGCCGACGATTCGTCTAAGTAGCGTAGTTTTACCAGAACCATTTGGGCCTTTTATGTGCAAAATATCGCCTTGGTTTACAGTAAACTCAAGGTCTTGAAACAACACGCGTTCGTCGCGCTCACAATACAACCCTTTCGCACTGAGCAACTGGCCCATAAAACTTCCATCTAAAAATAGGTGCCTATTATAACGGCGCTCCATGGGGTAAAGGCAAATATTAGCGATGACTGTTTCATCAAGTTTCGGTAAAGTTTGCCGATACACTATAAAGTAGGCAAATTAGACGTAAACTTAACTCAGGTTCAGTCATTTAAAGGCAGAAGCGATATGGCTCCAGACGGCATAAAATTGCCCAGTGACACTACCGTAGCCAGCCAAGGGGTGCGTCGGAATGCTTCAGCCCCTTTGGAATCGACTCAACGACCGGTTAACTCATACGATCGTCCGCCACCCAACCCTTTAGCGACCATCGTGTTGCAATCGAAACCCATAATCGATGGGCAAAAAGGCGGGTTGTTTCAACTCATTCTACAAAACGACCCAAAAAGTGAACCGCCGATTAAAGTTGTCGCCGATTCAAATATAAAGCCAGGTACCCCACTGCTTCTTGAGCTCGATGAAAATGGCCAGTACCAACCGGCCGATCGTTTAACCCAAGCGCAAATCACAAAGCTGGTCACATTGGAGTTAGAGTTTTGGCAGGCACACCTCTATCCAAAAGCTGCGGTAAAAACCTCACCTACACTCCCCAGTAGTCAAGCATTAGAGGTATTGGCAAAAAACTACCCTGAACTCAAACCACTGGTTCAATGGCTCACCCAAAGACCCAGCCAGTTGACGGGCCAGCAAATTCAAAAATGGCTGCAAGAATTCAGCCCTTTGAGTTCGCTTAGAGAAAATACTTCGGTTCGCTCCGGTAAAGCATTTAACGTAGCAGCCTCTGGTGCTAGTGGCTCTGCCCCTCATTCCAGCACCGTCAAATCACCCAACAGTTTTTTAGGGTCGAATTTATTTCAGCCAGCGCGACCTACACAACCCGTCACGACAGGCGTTCATAGCAATGCGCCACTACAGCCGTTAACAACTGCCAGTCCTTTCACTGGGCAAATACAACAACCCTCGGAAAAACACCCAACATTGACGTTGATTGGGAAAATACCTTTTGGAGCTCATGCCGATACAGCCGCAAAAAACATTGCGCCAACAATTACAAGTTCACAAGAAACCCCGTTATTGCATCGCAACGAATCCATACAATCGGCGGCAATTCGAGCCAAACAACTTACGCCGATGATTGGTCTTAGCGCAAAAGCCATGCCCACAAATATAGCTCAATTACTGCTAACGCCTAAAACAACCAGCGTGGCAACCTTTACGCAGCAAGCCACGCAAGCGCCTGGTACACCCAAGGGAGTTAATGAAAATTTAGGCAATAGCGCTCAGGCTTTAACAGCAAGCTTGCCAAGCCCAACCCAACAGACTAATATAAGGAGCTCTGCTTTTGCAGTCTTTAAACAGATGTCGAGTGGCCTTCTTTCAACGCAAGCTCACTCGCTAAAACCTTCTCAATCGATCTTGCCAAAGCCCGTTACTGAATTAATTGAGGTGAAATTAAGCCAATGGATTGGGCTGATTGAGCAAACACAAACTAAAACTCAAGCCGACCTTTCCCAGCTGTTAAAATCTAAAGCGTCGGCTTTAATTAACGAAGGTCAAAGTGCCGCAGAAAAAATTCAAATTGACCCAAAGCTGCTACAGTCACAATCTACTAAAGACGATCCATTAAGCCAGTTGAGAAGTTGGTTAGAATCGGCTCAGGCAAAGGTTTTTCATCAGGCGGTTCAGTCTGCAGCAACACAATGGCAGTTACCCGAATTGCCGCCTGTACAACAGCTTCAACTGCCACTCATTTGGTTGGGATTAACGTCCTGGGCCGATATAGAATGGTGGCAAGAGAAAAAGAAGAATCAAGCCAGCCAAGAAAAAGAAGAAAGAGATCGCCGCTGGCGCATGCGAATCTACCTAAACATAGACCCGCTTTCAGAATTTTGTGCCGATATTGATTGGCACAGCAATGACACCCAGCTTATTTTTTGGTCAGAAGATGCCGCAACGTTATCGCACCTCAATCAACTTATACCCACATTGACCAGTTGGACTCAAGGGCTCAGTAATGAAAGTGTGATACAAACTCGGCACGGCATGCCGAAAAGAGTCAGCAAACAACAATTGCAGCGAACCAATCACCACTTAGTGGACATTAAAACATGAGCGATCACAGCCGTACGAATGAACAGTCGCAACAAACCAATACACAGGCGGCGACATTAAAATACAAAGGCCGGCAAACGCCTATTGTTTCCGCATTTGGTCATAATGAACAAGCCGAAGCGATCATAAAACTCGCAAAAGAACACCGAATACCGGTTTATGAAGATGAGAACCTTGTGAATGTATTAGCCCAGCTCGATGTAGGCCAGGCTGTACCTCCAGAGCTCTTTGAATGGGTTGCCAGTGTGTTAGCTTTCGCTTTTTTTGCGCGCAATGAAGTGCCTGAAGGTTTTTCCCCGACGGAAACAAAAACAGCTTACGATAAAGTGCGTAAAGCCTACACCGATATTTAAAACACCCAATTCAGGCTGGCGTTTATTCCTAATGGAAAAGCACCATATTCAAATGTGTTGGCATCATTGCTTTTGCTGTAGGGTATCGATGCGTTGAGAGCGGCGGTAGCGTTATCACTAACACTTAAGTTACCACCCAAAAGTGCTACACCCGATAAATCTTCAATACTAGTCACCCAGTTTACTTGACCGGTCAACAATGCATTTATCGGTTTAGTCGCTATCATCGAAAGGTAATGGCGACCTGCAGGTTGTATCGACCCTTGGCGGTAAAATTGAGACTCGAATCGCTGGTAATATTCACCCGATGGCTTTCCAAGCCCATTGAAGTGATACTCTGCCATAACATACAAATCAGCGAATACAGTCGTATCTGCGCCGAGAGAACTTCTGACAGACCAATCACCCTCTTCGCTGTAAAGCGCACTTTCTTGCCACAAACCAATGGTACCCATACCCCCAATGAGCCCGATTGAAAGCAACCCTAAACTCTCATCTAATTGTATAGCGGTGACATCCACATCGAATGCATGGGCATTGGTTTTAAATCGTGCAAATACTGCGCTGTCTTGACCTTTAATGAGACCGGCATCGAGCTCGCTGGTCGGGCCAACGTACCAGGTCAGTCGAACTGCATCGACCCCCATACGATACCCTGAAAAGCTAAAATCAAAACTGGAAGGTGCAATCACATCGGCAGGAGAAAATACTTTTGAGGTGCCCAAGCTGATGGCCTGTCGACCGACGTTAAGACTGACATCCTCAAACCAGAATGTTGCTAGCAATTGTTCGAGCTGGTGCGATAATGACAGTGTTTGGCGGCTGTTTTGCCACAGTACTGAACTGTTGTCACCGATTAAATAGTCAGCTCGGCTGTCGCTGCTGAGCGTCATTTGTTGTAGAAAACTTTCAGACTCGGCACCATTGGCTGAAAGTCCATAGCGAATAGAAACTTCAGTATTTTCACTGGGGTAAAGCCAAGCATTCAATTTGGTAGAAATAGTTGAGAATGGTTGCCACTCGTTAGTATCTGGCAATTGGAAAACAGAAGCGGCTAGATTCAAGTCGACATTTGCATCAAAATCATCGGCCATTGCGGTATTAGAACAGACCGCGAATAAACCAAAACACAAACAACAATTAACGGCGTTCATCGTTTATTATCCTGCCATCTTCAATGTGGACAAGCCGACTAGCGCGCTCCATTATCTTTGGATCATGAGTGGAAAATACAAAGGTCATGCCTTCACTTTTATTAAGTTCATGCATCATGTCCAATAATTCAGTGCCTGTTTTTGAATCCAAATTCGCCGTTGGCTCATCGGCCAAAATGATATCAGGGTTACTGGCCATCGCACGAGCTACGGCTACCCGCTGCTGTTGTCCACCAGAAAGTTCACTTGGCAAGCGTGTTTCTTTTCCACCTAAGCCAACACGTTTTAATATATTGTATACGCGCTCTTTTCGTTCAGCCTCTGGAACGCCTTGCAACAACATAATGTATTCGCAGTTTTCTGCAGCATTCAAAACCGGAATCAAATTGTACGCCTGAAATATAAAACCGATGTGATCGCGTCTAAAATCCGATAACGTCTGACTGGCCATACTGAAAATATTGTTTTGTGCAAGAAATACCTCACCCTCACTTGGATTATCTAAACCACCCATGAGCTGTAACAAAGTAGACTTACCAGAACCCGACGGGCCGACAATGGCCGTAAACTCTCCAGCTTCAATAGTGACATCAACAGAATCTAAGGCTTTCACTAAGGTGTCGCCCTCACCATAATGTCGGCTTAGCCCTCGGGTTTCTATTACTGCTTTCATAGTAATCTTTCCTATAAACTTTTATGCAATGCTTTCGCTGGAATAATTCTGGCGGCGTGTATCGCTGGATAAAGGCTTGCAATGATCACCATGGCCAATACCGACATCGGTAATACCGTAAACTGATTCCAATTCAAATCGGTTCTGATAACTTCGGCCAAAGCCACTCCAGAAATATCCATCGAACTGTAGTCAATTCCGATGCGCCCTACGGTGAAGTTTAAGATCGCACCCAGTAGCGAGCCAACAACAATTGAGACAAGACTGAGCACCAAGCCTTCAATTAAAATTAAGCGAAATACTTGGCTGCGGCGAGTACCAATCGCCAAAATAACACCAAACTCATAGGTACGTTCATAAATAGACATGAACATGGCGTTTACGACACCTAAAATTGCAACCATGAACAAAATACTTCCAATAACAAACATACTGTAATCCATCATGCCTATTATGGCGGCAAGGTCGGGCATCAATTGCACCCAGCCTTGCGCTTTTATAGAACTTGATGATAAATCACTCCAAAGTTCAAGTTCTGTATTACTGGACTGTGATTCATCGTAGAAATTGAACGCTATCTCATGCACACCACTACCAATGCCCATCATTTCTTGCGCCAACGGCAGTTGAATAAATACCAGCCCTTCGTCAAAAAATTTTGAGTTCATCTTAAAAACGCCACTGACTCGAAACAATCGCTGCTCTATCGATTCTGTTTGATAGTTGTTCACAGATACTACCAAACGATCACCCAGGCCCACCTCAAGTAATTCAGCCAAAGGTTCCCCAATCAGTATTTGCGAATTCACACCGTTATTGTCTAAATAATTTCCTCGTATCATGCTGAGCTTGAGTTTAGATACCGTTGCTTCCAGCTCGGCATCTATCCCCGCAACTTGTACTGGTAAATTATTGGCTGTACTTGAAACCATTCCAAAATCATTCGCGCGCAACGTATAGCTTTCTATCAACGGCTGCTTTTTGATGCTCTCGACTGTTTCAGAAATATTGACAATAAATTTTGCCCCATCACGATCGGCGAGATATTCTGAGTGGTGAATTTGACCGTCACCTGGATACAGTCGAGTGGCAGAGCGAATCATGACATCAGTCATTCCACGCATAAAACCATCCGTAAAAATAAGGACACTGAGCGTGGCGCTGATCAATAACAACGTTAATAAGGTGCGTCGTTTATTACGCATAATATTGCGTAAGGCGAGCGTCCAATTAATACTCATTCATAAGCTCCTCATAGCCTCAACAGGGACTATTCTTGCAGCCCTTCTTGCTGGAAACAGAGATATTAACGCCGCAGCGGATATAATTATCAAGGCTGGCTCTGCAAACACCGATACGTTCCATAAACCCTGCATATGCGACATCGTCACACCGGAGAACTCCACTGGATCGGGTAAGCTTATGCCCACATGCGCTAAAAAATAGTTGATAGGCAAGGACACTAAAAACCCAAACAAGCAACTCAATACGGCCAACATTAGCGTTTCAAGCACAATCAACGAGAACAAACGTTTTGGTGACGTGCCGATGGCTTTTAGAACTCCGAATTCTCCAGTGCGTTCCAATACTGACATCAGCACTGTATTCAATACGCCAATGCCAATTAATAGCACAATGATATAGTAGGAGATGTAACCACCTTCTATATCAGCCGTCATGGCAGCATAAAAGTCTTTTGCTACCAGCTTCCAACTTTTCGATTGTAAATTTGAATAGTCACTTTCCTGCAACCAGCTATTTAAATCCGCGGCCAGTTTATCGCTGTAACCGACATCGTCTGAAAGCACGGCCCAATAGTGTGCTTGCGATTCCATAACGTAGAATGACTGCGCTGCTACAATTGGCAAATAAACAGTCCGAGCTTCGGCTCCTTTTTGGTCACCAATAATGGCTCCCACATTGTAGATGTCGTTCGCTAAAGACCCGTCGCTTGCTTGCGAAATGAGAATAAGCTCATCACCGACGGCTAAAGATAATTGACGCGCAACGGCGGCACCGATCATGGCATCGTATAGGCCGTCTTCAGTGGGCAGATCCGTAAAATAGTGCCCTTGCTTAACCTTGTCTTCCAAAAAAGACATGTCACGCTCTTTGACCGCATCGACCCCAACAACCTGTACCGGAAAGCTTTTTGTTTCACCATAGGCTAATGCGCCACTCACAATTCGGGGCACGGCGTGAGTTACTCGGTTTAAGCTCTTAATTTGCAGGTAAAATTCTTCTGTCGCAGGAACCGTTTTATAGAGCGTCGGTTTTTCTAAGTACCCCGGTGAAATAACCTGGGCATGGCCTGTCGAGTCTTGGGTAAAAAAGTCGATCACCTGATCGTAAGAGCCGCTTTGAACGGATATCGATAACACCAACAAGGTGTATCCGCCAAACATACTGAGCATCGTCAGTATGGTACGGCGCTTATTCCTTAAAATATTTCGAAACGCCAGCTTAAACATTAACATTGTGTCACCCTACTTATCGGCGTCGTTGTAAATTTTGCACAGTAAAAAAATCACTGCCTATCTCAACATTAAAGCTAAGATCATCGTAAGTGACGCGGGTTAAATGCCCATCTTTGGTTAAGGGTGTTAATGTCATTACTGAGGGTAAGGTAACGCCATCAAAAGTTTTTATATCACTAAAAACCATCTCTCGGACGGCGGAACCGTCTTCGTCTAGGTATATTTGTTTAATCGGCAACAATGTCTCTTGATCAATGATAATTTGCATGGCCCCCCAAACGGTGACGGTGTTTTCTTTGGAGACAAGATCAAGAATATACTGGCCATTCTCGGCCCTTAGATCGACTTCAAACTCTTCAACCCAAGAGCCTTCTCTCATTAAATCATCGTTAGTAAAGTCTGAGCCCATCCAGCTACCCATCATCATAGAAGGCGGTACTTTGATGGTTTTACGAATTTTAGGTAAATAGTTCCACATTTCGTTTTCTCGCTTCAGTGTTGCGACGCCTTGCTCTTTTTTGGGCGTCAATACACGCATGAGCGAATAATCCAACCCAATGGACCATGACTCCATACTCATAGACCGCTGATAATCGGGGGTTTGAATCTCCATCGTTAATTTAGCGTAGGCGTTATCTTGCTGATAAAGTTTGTCGACTTTATTAAGTAACTCGGTCGCCGAAGGCACTTCGTTTGACCATGAAAAGGAGACCGTAATTATTAAGCTCGTATTGAATAAAAATGACCGAAGTGTTTTTCGCATCGTTTCACCCAGATATGCAGGAAGGATTAACTTCACTTTACACCTTTAAATAGTGATTTAAAACTGCTTAGAGTCACAAAATGGTGGCTGTTTGATTATTTGATAACGGCCTTGATTTAAATCAAATGTGCATAAATGGAATGGCTCTCCAACTATTGAACCATGACATAGCTATTAAGAGCCGATAAACTCAATCGCCTAAATACAACTTTTGGGTGTCCATATGAATAAAGTTATCGTTGCTGGCGTTAGCATGATTAAATTTAGCAAGCCTGGCCAACAACAGCCCTTTCGCATAATGGCCGCTCAAGCAATTCAGGGCGCTCTCGCCGATGCGGGGCTTGAACCAAAGGCGATTCAACAAGCGTATGGCAGCTATATCTATGGCGATTCAACCTGCGGTCAGCACGCACTTTACGATGCCTTTATGACCGGAATCCCGTTTATCAACGTAAACAATAACTGCTCCTCTGGCTCTACAGCCATATTCTTAGCACGACAAGCCGTCGCCAGTGGTGCTGTAGATTGTGTCTTAGCGTTTGGCTTCGAGGAAATGCAGAAAGGTGCGTTAGGGTCACACTGGCAAGACCGCGAATCACCCTTTGACATTTTCCACACCAAGCTAGATCAAATGGGCTACCCCGAAGGGCCTATTGCACTGAGAGCTTTCGGCGCTGCAGGCCACGATTATCTATGCACCTATGATGCAGATCCGTCTTTGTATGCAAAAGTGGCGGTAAAAACCAGAACCCATGCGTTAAACAATTCATTTGCTTTACTCAACACGCCTTTAACTGAAGCTGATGTTTTAGATTCTCCAATCGTATACATGAATTACCTCACCCGCTTTATGTGCTGCCCGCCCACCTGTGGTGCTGCAGCGACCGTTATTTGCAGTGAGGCTTTTGCTAAAAAACACGGTATAGACGCCAGTGTCGCCATTACTGGGCAGGCGATGACGACTGATACGCCAAGCTCTTGGGATAATGCCAGAAATCTTGTAGGCGCAGACATGACCCAAAGAGCGGCAGACCAAGTTTATCAGCAAACCGGCGTAAACCCACTGGATATAGATGTTGTCGAATTACACGATTGTTTTGTCCCTAACGAAGTAATTAGCTATGAAGGCTTGAGGCTGTGCCCTGCCGGTGGCGCTACCGAGTTTGTAGAAAACAAAGACAACACCTATGGTGGCCAAACAGTCGTGAATCCATCCGGCGGGCTTATGTCAAAAGGCCACCCTGTGGGCGCTACTGGGTTGGCTCAATGTTTTGAGCTCACTCAACAGCTACGTGGAAACGCAGGCGCTCGCCAAGTTCAAGATGCAAAGATTGGCTTGCAACATAACCTAGGGTTAGGTGGTGCAGCCGTGGTGACCCTTTACCAAAAACAGAAGCGGTCGTGACTATTGACCGGACAGCTTTTGGTTCAGTCGCTGCCCGAATCGTATTCCTTTGTGTTCAATTAAAAAGTGTAATGGCAGCGCGACCCAGGCCACTAAAATTAAGGCTATAAGTGCCGCCGCAGCAGTTTGCAGCGGCGTAACAACCTCTATCGATTTTAAGTTAGTCGTTTGCATGACCAGCAGCCACGAAATCGCCAGCACAGGGAAATGAAACAAGTACACAGGGAAGGCTAACTTGGAATAAACGCGCAGCACGCGCCAAGATAGCAATCGCACGAATAGGCTTGTGGGCTTTCGAACCAATAAAATAATAATCAAAAGTGCCATTGCAAACGCAACACGGTGTAAAACAACTAAATAAAGATTTATCGATTCGAGAACAGGCCAATGCTGCCAAAGCTTGGCATCGTAAATTGGGAAAAATAAACTGACGAACATCAGCATGGCACAAAATAGAATGAGTGGTCTTGCGAACCACCTATTTTGAGAAATGCGATTATAATAATGTTGAAACTTCTCATGCATCACAATTGCAGCCCACAGCAAGCCAACGATAAAACTACTTAGCCGGCTTGGGGTTGCGTAGTACATTTGACCCATATATTGATAATCAATGCTTGGATTCATAAAAATCGAATGAAAAGGTACTTGATAGACTTCCGGATGCGTGAGCGCCACCCACCCTCGTAAGCCGACAGAGAGCAATAGCAACACGGCTATAAAACAAACCGGGTATTTCGATTTTTCAGACAAGTAAATAACGAGCGGCAACACTAAATAGCATTGCATCTCTACCGAAAGTGACCATCCGACAGGGATGATCGTATTGTGCATAAAGTTATCGATAAAGATTAAATTAAACCAAAAATCGCGCTCAAATAGATGCCAACTGCCTAGGCTATATAAGATAAGCGCGATTATAAATAACGGGTAAATGCGAAATAGACGATTTAGGTAAAAGCGTCGAGCTTGTATGCCCTTACTCCGAGCTTGCCCAATTAATTGCTTCCCCAGCAAATAAGCGCTGATCATGAAGAAAATATCAACCGCTTTATCGAAGCCAAAAAGAAATCGTAACGGGAAATCAAATTGTTCTATATAGAGTTGAAAGAGTTCCGGCCGGTTTTTAAACAGAAAGTATACAGCGAACATGGCGTGAAAAATCACGATCATTATCGCTGACAGCCCACGTAATCCATCAACTAAGGTGTCCTCTTTTGGATGAGGTTGAAGCAATGATTTTAGACTTTGAACAGGTACTATTTTTGTTATTGTTTTGAAAGTCATGTTTAGGCTTTAATTTAACGCTTAAACCGATTATCGGCCCGAGGTTTGGCGTTATGCCGTTTCATTTTTCCGGCAAATTTTCGCATTTCCTTAACTTCATTGTCTGTGTTGTAAAACAGCACTTCTGCTTCTAACTCTACTTCCCGCCCTTTAATAAGGGTACGCTTTGCGGCTTCCTCTTCAATAGCTACGCAACGAACGATACGCGCCAGCGAATCGATCAAAGTTTGAGCTAGAGCCATGAGCTTTTTATGGCTACTGCTATTTTGGACAATTAAGCTGGCTTCGGCGTACAGTGCCATGATGCGTTTTTTATCAATTTTTGAATCCCAAGCACAATTTTTAAGCTCTTGATCTAGTAACTTAATGGCCTTTGCTTGATATTCACGATCTTCCTGTATTTCCATGCTGTTTCACTCAATGGTTTTGACTTAGTCTGATGCGCTTGCCACCGTTAGTCAATAAGGCCAATGCTTGTCGACCTATGAGCGACAGGTTAAAGTGCAGCAGACTTCTTGAAGGATCCTCTTATTTATATGTTCACCTCAAAACCGCTCGCCGTAAAAATAGTAGTTGCCTTTGCTATTGGTCTTTGCATCCCTTTGTCTTTAGCCCCTTTCAATATTTGGCCACTGGCGTTGGTCGGTATCGCTGGGTTTTTCTGGCTGCAATCAGTCATTGACCAACCTAAAGTCGCCTTTTGGCTAGGCTGGGTAGTTGGCATTGGCTTTTTTGGACTCGGGGTATCTTGGGTCTATGGCAGTATGCGCACGGTAGACACCCCTGTCGCTCTTTCATTCTTACTCACGGCCGCATTTTGCGGAGCGCTGGCGTTTTTAACAGCTATACAGCTGTGGTTTCATGTTCGCTTTCTCCAAAAGCTGAAGCTGAGCTTATTGCTGGCTAGCCCATTGAGCTGGCTATTTTTTGAATGGCTCCGCGAATGGTTTTTGACGGGCATGCCCTGGTTATTTACAGGTTATGCTGTCATCGATCTACCCATGGCACAACTTGCTGCAATAATAGGGGTGTACGGACTTTCTTTAATTCTAGCCTTTATAAGTGCACTGCTGCTATTGGCTGTTTTACGTTGGCAGCAAACAGGGTTCCAATCGGCGGTTCGGCCCCTAGCCGGATCTTTGCTTGTACTACTGTCGTTAAACATTGCAGGATTGTGGTTGCCCGCAGATTATTGGACGCAAGCGCAATCAACAGTCAAAGTTGCCGCAATTCAAAGTAACATTGCTCAACAAGACAAATGGAAATCATCTCAACAGCTAGCAACTTTACAGTTTTATGGCGAGCAAATAGAAACCTTACCCGATGTCGATATTATGTTGTGGCCAGAAGCCGCTATGACTCGGCGTGCTGATCAAATCCCTAATTTCATGGCACAAGTACAATCTATTATGAGTCAAAGAGACCAGACGTTATTAACGGGCGTGGTTACGAAAGAAGGACCGCGCTATTTTAATGCCGTTCAGGGCCATGGTATGGCACAAGGTGAAGAGTACCGTAAACAACACTTAGTACCATTTGGAGAGTATGTTCCTTTTGATCCACACCTGCGTAATCTAATCGGCTTTTTCAACATTTCAATTTCGGGTATGTCACCCGCGCTAAAACCGCAAACACCACTGGTCACTAGCTTAAAAGGCGAGCCAATTTTTCTTGCACCGGTAATTTGTTATGAAGCCGCTTATCCAGATATTGTTCGTAAATTAGCCAAAGAATCACAATTACTCACAACAGTTAGTAATGATGCATGGTTTGGAGATTCCATTGCACCTCATCAACATCTACAAATAACTCGAATGCGCTCAATTGAAAATGGCCGAGATATGGCACGTGCCACTCAAAATGGTCTTTCTGCGCTAATGAATGCCCAAGGTAAGCTTCTAAAAGTTTCAGAGCAATTTACAGAAGCACAGCTAATAGGTGAGTTAACGCTGCGATCTGGGCTAACGCCGTTTCAACGTTACCCAAGCGCTACACTGCCCATTATTGCAACTATTATATTGGTCATTTTACTGCTGCGGCATTACAGATATACAAAAAAATACCAATAATGCGACCTATCCGTGTTGAATATCGCTCATAGCGGCTGACCTAGCCGCCAAGAATAGGTAAACTACGCCGTTATCAATATAAGCGGGTGTGACGCCTGAAAGCAGTGAGTTCGCGCTACTAAGAATCATCGACTTTTTAGCGCTCTTAGCAGTTTGATTGTTTTTAACCCGTCCACAACGCAATAACAAAAGCACACAGACAACAGGCAATCCTTGATGCTGATGTGCTTATAAAAAGAGAAAGGCTAAAAGCCACACTGGAGAAGTCAATGTCATCCATGATCGAGGTTAAGCACGTCGAGAAATCGTTCGGGCACCTGAAAGTAATTAATGATTGCAGTTTTGACATCGAAAAAGGGTCAATAACGGGCATGATCGGTCCAAACGGGGCAGGTAAATCGACAATTTTTAATATCATTGCCGGTACCATTCCGTTAGATTCTGGACAAATTCTATTAGACGGTGAAGATGTCTCTTCACTCACAGCCAACCAGCTTTTTAATCAAGGTTTACTCAGAACGTTTCAAATTGCGCATGAGTTTTCGCAAATGACGGCTCTAGAGAATTTGATGATGGTGCCGCCCAACCAATTGGGTGAAAACATCTTTAATACGTGGCTAAAACCTAAGCAGGTCATGGCGCAAGAGCTCGAAGTTCGCCAAAAAGCACAAGAGGTTATTCAATACATTGGCTTGGACCATGTAAAGAATGAACTGGCAGGCAACTTATCTGGCGGGCAAAAAAAGTTATTAGAACTCGGTCGAACCATGATGACAGACGCCAAAGTCGTTCTTCTCGATGAAGTGGCCGCGGGTGTCAACCGTACTCTACTTAAAGATTTAACAGATAATATTTTGCGCATGAATCGCGAATTAGGCATTACCTTTTTGGTTATCGAACACGATATGGACATGATTGCCAAGCTGTGCGACCCCGTAATTGTACTTGCACAAGGCAGCGTCATGGTTGAAGGCGCTATTGAAGATATTCGTAACAATCAAAAAGTTGTCGAAGCTTACTTTGGTAACGACGCCGCTTAATTTGGAGAAATCATGGCTATTTTAGAAACAAAAAACATTCATGGTGGCTACGGCGGCATGAATATTTTAAACGGTGTCAATATGTCGGTTGATGCTAATGAAATTGGGGTCATTATCGGCCCTAACGGTGCCGGAAAATCGACCTCTCTGAAGGCAATTTTCGGCTTACTTAATGTCACCGAAGGTTCAATTGAGTTAAACGGCGTCGATATCACCAATGCTGAGCCGCATGTATTAGTCAGCCACGGAATGTCGTTTGTACCTCAAGAAAAAAACGTCTTTGTAAGCATGACCGTTGAAGAAAACTTAGAAATGGGTGCTTACTTACGCAAAGGGAATTTTCGAAACACCTTGGAATCGGTTTACCATTACTTCCCAGATTTGAAAGACAAACGCAACCAACCTGCGGGCGAACTTTCAGGTGGTCAACGTCAAATGGTGGCCATGGGTCGTGCATTGATGATCGAGCCTAAAGTTTTACTGTTAGATGAGCCGACCGCTGGCTTATCCCCTCTTTATATGAATGAAATTTTTGATCGCGTCGAAGCAATCAATAAAGAAGGCGTTGGCATTCTTATGGTTGAACAAAATGCAAAACAAGCGCTACGAATCGCGCACAAAGGTTTTGTACTGGCCGCAGGCCGAAACAGCTTCACCGACACAGGTGAAAATTTGTTAAATGATCCGGAAGTAGCCAAAAGCTTCCTTGGCGGCCACTAAACTGGAGTGTAATTGTGAACGAACTCGTCTTTTTTATTAATAAAGTAGTTATTTCTGGAGCGGTAATTGGCTCTATTTATGCTATGGGCGCAATCGGTATTACACTGATTTTCAGTATTCTTCGCTTTGCCCATTTCGCACACGGTGATTTAATGACCTTAGGGGCATTTATTACTTTTTTCCTAACGGCACTTTTCCCAGCCGCTGGCCAAGCCATTGGACTACCAACAGCCTTTGTCATGCTGCCTGTGGCTATGGTTATCACCAGTGTTCTCGCCATAGGTATGGATAAAGCGTTTTATAAGCCACTGCGTGAAAACAACGTTAAACCCATTGTACTTGTGATGGCATCTATCGGCGTGACCTTAATGTTACAAGGCGTAATCCGATTATTCTTTGGCACCAATTCACGCAATATGTTTATTGATGATCGCAAAGAAATTTTTCGTCTAGAACTCCCTTGGGAACTTGCATCACGCAAATTGGTCATTACAGAACCTCAAATTCTATTATTTGTCTTCACCATTGCAGCCGTTGTGGCGTTGCACTTTTTCTTAACGAAATCACGTTTAGGAAAAGCGATGCGAGCCATGTCAGATAACGCTGACCTTGCTCGAATTTCAGGCATAAACGTAAATATGGTTGTCGTCGTTACGTGGGTAATTGCCGGTTCATTAGCCACCGCGGCAGGTACGCTATTATCGTTGGATGTTTCTTTGAAGCCTGATTTAAGCTTTATTTTGCTATTACCCATCTTCGCGGCGGCTATCGTCGGTGGTGTAGGCCATCCTTATGGTGCGGTCATTGGTGGGTTTGTAGTGGGCATGTCGGAAACGCTGGCCGTATTCAATTGGGCGATTTTGTTACGCCCATTAGAAAACGCGATGGGCTGGGATTTACCCAATAACTTAGCCTTAGTGCCAACAGAATATAAAATTACGGTGCCATTTTTTATCCTCATCGCCATTTTGGTACTTAAGCCGACCGGTATCTTGAAAGGGAAGGTGATCTAATGTTAGCGAATTATAAAAAAGAAGCCGTTCTGTTTTCAGGTCTGCTCGTTATTATTTTAACCATCATGGCATTTATGGGCACCGCCTACAGCTTACGTATGCTTGTAGAAGCATCTTGCTATGCCATCATTGCATTAGGCTTAACCATACAGTGGGGTTACGCAGGTTTATTTAACGCCGGAATCATGGGTTTTTTAGCCATGGGCGGATTCATGACCATGCTGTTTTCTTTTCCTGCGAACGAAGAATTTTGGGCATCCGATTTACCGGGCGATTTAGGCTCTGTGTTTTTCAAATTGCTGATCGGCATTGCTCTGATTGTTGCTTCCGTTAAGCTAGGAAAATTCGGCGTCACGCAAAAATGGCAACGATTTATAACCATTTTATTAATTGCTATTGTGTACATCATTTTCATGGCACAGTTAGATCCAGTGGCCTCAGCTATTGAAAAAGAACATGGCTTTATAGGTGGCTTTGGTTTACCGGTTTGGTTTGGATGGGTAGCGGGCGGTGCTGTCGCAGGTTTGATTGCCTATTTCGTGGGTCATATATGCTTAGGCCTACGCAGTGACTACTTGGCAATTGCGACCTTAGGTATTGCTGAAATCATTAAAGCATTTCTAAAGAATGCAGACTGGCTCACGCACGGAACCTTAACCGTTTCACCCATGAAGTGGCCAGTGCCGGGTCCGGCTGATTTAGGGTTTGAACTTGCTCGAGCCGCTTACTTATCGGTTACAGCCTTAATGATTGCTGGCATTTTCTTCTTGCTCACACGGGCTTACAATGCACCATGGGGACGTATGTTACGAGCGATTCGTGACAACGAAACCTCATCTCTTGCGATGGGTAAAGATGTAAATAAACGTCGCTTGGAAGTCTTTGTAATTGGCTCATTTTTAATGGGTGTTGGTGGCGCGGTACTGACCACTTTTAATGGCATATTCGATCCCTCTGGTTACATACCGCTTAACCATACTTTTTTAATTTGGGTGATGGTTATACTAGGGGGTGCGGGCAACAATTTAGGAACTTTATTTGGTGCCGTCTTCGTTTATATTATTTGGACGATGTCTGAGCCAGTTGCACTCTATGCATTTGATGTTATTCGACAGCTTGGCGAACTTTGGTTCAATTGGGAAGCACCATCAGATCTAGACAGTCGAGCCTTGCAAGCTCGGGTATTTGTGATCGGACTAACCATTACCTTGGTGCTAAGGTACGCGCCAAAGGGCATTATTCCTGAACGAATAGCCCACCACCAATAAAACATTTAACACGTTAAAGCGGCGAGTCAGCCGCTTTTTTCTTATCAGGAGATTCTATGAACAACGCTCAAAAAAAACTTATTGGCAGTATTTTATGTTTAACTGGGCTAGCCATCTTGGCCTATGGCGGTTACGACTTGTATCAGGTTTATGATTACAATCAGTCCGTTAAAAATGTCGATGAATCTCTAGGGGGCATAGTAAGTAGCCTTAGCAATATGGTCGGAACTGAAGTTCGATCTAGTTATACTCTGGGTCTTATTTTAGCCGCAGTTGGGCTTGCAGATCTTATTGTTGGCTGGGTTATATTAGGAAAATCAAAATAACAGATTTCGCTACATTAACAATGTTAGCCCTACTGCTCTGTTGAAATTGGCATACAACGAGTTGGCCAATTTCAACACTGCTCACTGTATCCAATTAATACGTCCTACCTCTTTACATATCGTCCTAGTATCCCGATCAATATGAACTATACTGATTGCAATTTCTAACTGCACTCTTCTAAGAATAGACACATACCGTGCCGAACGATGCACAAGGCCGATGCCTTTTTGTAGAGATGCGAACCCTGGAGAACGGATTGAGAATTTACCTTTATACTTTAAGTTATCTTTCGACGACCTTTTTGAAACAAAAAGCTAATATGGGAGCTTTTGTACTTCTGTTAGGCCTGCTGTCATTTGCTTCCGCGGAGGAAACGGCAAATGATAAAGCATTCGAGATCATCGCTATGCCCTACCCACCCTTCGTCTATGCCGACAATACAGAAAAGGGCTACTCATCTAGTTTAATTATAAAAATATTGTCTGGTTTTCAACAGCCCTTTCACTTTTACATTGCTCCTCCGGCCCGGGCACAAATTCGCGCATCTGAAGGCCAGCATTTAATTACCTTTTTACCACCCGTTGAGAATCACTCAGATCATGTACGTTATGAAGAGCTAGAAAAGTCATTGCACTACAAACTGTTTCAACGCAGTCCCGCCCAATTTAATTGGAAAGATTTAAAGTCGAAGTCTATTGGTTACTTAAATTTGAACTCAGGTAGCGCCTATTTAGACGCATTTAATGAAGCTGGCGCTGATGTAACGATCATTCCGAATTTTACGTCAGGATTAAAAATGCTCATGGCGGAACGTCTTGATTTTATTGTTGGCATAGACCTAAGCATAATCGAGGTTGCAAAAGAGCTGGGCATCGAAAACGAGATTATAGCCGATACAGCGGCCTTATCTTCTTTTTCAATGCTAAGTTTCTATGTCAATAAAAAGCACCCTCTCGCCGAAGCCCTAGATGCCTATCTTAAGAAACAATCGGTCGTTAAACTGGTGGCCGTGCCACTTTAACCGAGGCAAAAAAAAAACGCGGCTAGGCCGCGTTTTTATCTCTAAAATCTAATTACTTAAGTATAGACTTTTGAACGAATGCACCGTTTTCAACGACCATTTCAACGATCATACCTGGTACGTCGCCATTGGCATCGAACTCATGGTTACCTGATGCGCCTTCGTAATTGATATCTTTACCTGCAGCAAGCGCAGCTTTCGCTTTAGCCCACTCACCTGGAAGAATAACTTCACCTGGTGCCGTAGATACCATTCGAATGGCTTCAGATAAACCTTCCGTATCGGTTGAGCCTTTAGACTCTATTGCTAAGGCTAAGATAAATGCTGCATCATAGGCTTGACCTGCGAATACAGCACTTGGATCTTGACCCAATGACGTCATGGCATCAGCGTATACAGACTGGCCTGCAATTTCAGGTATGCCAGGTTTAGTCGCGATCATACCGTCTAACACGTCTGCACCTACAGCATCGATTAGGTTTTGACCAACCATGCCATCACCACCCACAAAGCGTCCGAAATCACCGCTTTCATAAGCTTGGCGTAATATCGTCTGACCCGATCCGTCTGCGTATGCAAGTACAACTAATGTCTCTGCACCCGTTGATGCTAAAGAACCAAGCTCAGCACGGTAATCGGCTTTACCATCTTCATGGGCTTCATTTGCTGCTACGTTGCCGTTAAAGGCACCCACTAGAGCATCGGCTAAGCCTTTACCATAATCGTTGTTTACGTAGGTGATTGCGATATCGTCAATACCTTTAGCTTCAAGAAGCTTGGCCAGCATTTCACCTTGGTAAGCATCTGAAGGTGCCGTACGGAAAACTAGGTCGTTATCGTCGAGACCCGTTACAGCAGGCGATGTAGACGCAGGTGAAATCATCGGAACGCCAGCAGGCACAGCGACATTGTTAGAAGCGGCAATCGTTGAGCCTGAGCAAAGCGCACCAACAATAGCAATAACGCCATCAGAGTTTATTAGACGGTCGGCACCGTTAGAAGCCGCCGAAGCATCAACACAAGTTGTGTCTGCACTTGGCATTTCTAAAATTTCACCGCTTGAAAATAAACCACCTTCAACGTTAATTTGCGCTACAGCTAGTTTTGCACCCGCAAAGATTGGCGGTGTAAGGCTTTCGATTGGTCCAGTAAAACCACCTAAGAACCCGATTTTAACTTCAGCTTGAGCAGTACCCATCAATGATGCAGCAGCAATTGCTGTACTTAATATTAATTTTTTATTCATTTTGATCTCTCTTATAATTTTTCTATGGCCCGTGGGACACTATCATGGTGCGTACTTTTAAGAAAAAAAACAAGTTAAAAGGCGGCTTTTATTGCTGTTTTAGGGTTTCGTGTTCATTTTAGGTTCAAGTTAGTATTTTACCGACTAAGCAATGCCTCACGATTGTAGCGCCAACGCACTAGCTCCGTTTCGGACGCTCCCACTGGCGGCTCGCAGGCACTGTTGCTATCTATGCATAGCGTGGCTAAATTGGGTACCCACAACTCAGCGTCGATTCGCACTCCCCTCATACTCATCCGCCAATCTAGGTGAGGTCCTGTCGAACGGCCTGTTGAACCAACATAGCCCAAAAGGTCACCTTGACGGATCCAGTGTCCAGAGCTTACGTTTAACTTTGATAAATGCAGAAAACTGCTAGTCAGGTTCTGACCATGATCAATGATTACAGTACCGCCACTAAAATAGAGGTCCGACTCAGCTAAAGTCACCCGACCAGAAGCAGGTGCGTAGACAGGCGTCCCGGTTTTTGCCGCCATATCAACCCCCCAATGTGGGTTGCCAGCTTGACCGTTGTAAAAACGCTGACTTCCATATTGCCCTGTTTTCCGGCTAAAAATAGGCCACACAAAAACCTCATCTCTCCAGGCTATTGCATCGGTAATTTTGTTTTTTGCATTAACGACGAGTTGATATTCACGACTGATACGATCTAATACAGATTTAGGCGGAGTCACTTTAGATTGGTCCACTCCAACAATGCGTTGTTCATCGAATTCGCGCAGTTCTATCCAGATGGCTTTTACTGAAAGCTCGCCATCGGGTTTCTTCGCCACAATTTCATGCAACCCGGCCTGCTCTCGTGAAAAACCAATAATAAAGTACCCTTCGTTATCAACCGGAACTGACTTTTCATTAAAGTTTACCGTCATTTCTAGTGGTATTTTACCAATTAAGTAGCCACCACTGACTAATCTGGCGGATTCAACAATAATGGACTGCCCAGACACTCCGCCACTGAACAAGCCAACCACTATCGTAAAAACGACCGCAACTATTGACGGTCTCTTGATCTTAGTCACACACAATATCCAAAGTTCCTCTACACTTAGTAGGTACTTTCGTTAAGATGCGACGAATATGCAATAACCCTATTCGTTTTATTTAACCACTCATTTTAAAATGCAATACAGGCAATTGAATGTCCAATACGATTTTAGTGATAAATGCAGGCAGCTCCTCTATTAAATTCTCATTGTTTAATATGGACGATGGCCAAGAGCTCGCCAAAGGCCTAGCACAAAAACTAGGAAACCCTGACGCACAACTTTCCATCTCGACACTTTCTTCGACCAGCCACCATGCCTTAGTCTCCAGTGATTATCAAAGTACACTGGTTTATATAATTGAACAGTTAAAACAGGCTAACTTGTTAGACAACCTACCTATGGCCGTAGGCCATCGTGTCGTGCATGGTGGAGAATCTTTTAGTGAGTGCGTTAAAATCAGTCAACACGTACTAACAGAAATTAAATCCTGCAGTTCATTAGCCCCGTTGCACAACCCTGCAAATATCGCGGGCATTGAATCAATAGCTGAGCTCTATCCAGATTTACCACAAGTTGCTGTTTTTGATACAGCCTTCCATCAAACGATGGCACCGTACGCTTATTTATACGCCATTCCTTATGAACTGTATGAACAACACTCTGTTCGCCGCTATGGCTTTCATGGCACTAGCCATCAATTTGTGGCAGAACAAGCCAGGCAACGATTATCGCTGGACAATGACTACGGCCTCATTACCGTTCATCTAGGTAATGGTTGCAGCGCTTGCGCCGTTAAAAATGGATTATCCGTTGATACAACAATGGGCATGACACCACTTGAAGGTCTGGTGATGGGGACACGTTCAGGTGATGTTGATCCAGGCCTACATGAATTCCTTGCACATGCTAAAGGCTGGAGTATTGAAGAGATTACTGCCATGTTCAATAAAGACAGCGGTTTACAGGGCTTGTCTGGGCTTTCAAACGACATGCGGACATTAATAGAAGCCGCAGAAACAGGACATCAGCGCGCGCGTTTGGCCATTGATGTATTTTGCTTTCGTTTAGCGCGGCAAATAGGTGCGCTTGCCATGTCGTTAAACCGCCTCGACGGCATTATTTTTACCGGCGGCATAGGCGAGAACTCAGCCTTAATTCGGTCACAAGTGGCCTCACACTTAGGCATTTTGGGCTGCAAAATTGATAACGCCTTAAATGAATCTATGGCTGATTCTATGGGTCGTATTTCTGACACTAACAGTGCGCCCATGCTGGTCATCAGAACACAAGAAGAATGGATGATAGCTCAGCAGACATTCACTCTAATCTCAGATAATTAAAAGGATCAAACGTTGAAATATACCTATTTTATGAGCGCCACCAGCGCTGGCGTTGGTCTCACTTCCGTATGCTTAGGTTTAGTACGCGCACTGGAACAATTAGGGGTAAGAGTCGCTTTTTGTAAGCCCATTGCTCAACAAAGCAATCTCGATAGCGGACCCGAACGCTCGACTCATTTGATCAATAAAACTCTTGGCTTAAACCCAGCCAAGCCAGTGACTCTCGCTTATGCCCAACAACAACTCGCGTTGGGTCAGTCTGATAGACTCATGGAAGAAGTCATATCAATATCTCAAGCATCGGTTGAAGAAGCAGACGTTTTAATTGTTGAAGGTCTTGTGTCAGTGATCGATGAAAACTACATCGCTGAACTTAATCGGAACATGGCTAAAGCGATGGATGCTGATGTCATTCTGGTGGCTGCTAAAAACAATGACAGCACCGCTCAATTAAATGAACGGATAAAAATGTCGGCTAGTATTTATGGTGGCATTGATCATAAAAAAGTGATTGGTTGCATCTTAAATAAAGTCGGTGCGCCTAACCCAGATAACCAGCAAGTAGTTGCAGAAGAAATCCCCCAGCAACGCCAAGCGGAAGCAATGTCCAGTGAGCAAGTTATCCAAAGCATGCCTGTCTTTTCGCCGGCTAAATTTGAGCTCATAGGTCTAGTGCATTGGAACCCACTGTTGGTAGCGCCTCGGACGCTCGATGTGAGTCATCACTTACAAGCTAGCGTAATCAATGAGGGGCACATTGAATCGCGCCGAGTTCAAAGCATTACCGTATGCGCCCGAACAATGCAAAATATGCTTCATACGCTTAAATCGGGCACCTTGGTTGTAACACCAGGTGACAGAGACGATATTTTAATTGCGGCCTGTATGGCTGCACTCAATGGTGTGCCGTTGGCCGGTATTGTTTTTACAGGTGATTTAATGCCTGGGGCTCCTGTCCTTGATATGTGCCGCTCAGCCTTTGCAACCGGACTGCCAGTGATCTCGGTAAAGAACAATACATTCGGCACCGCACAATTGCTCAACAGCATGAGCACTGAAGTGCCAGCCGATGATGTGGATCGGATGGAGAGTGTTATGGATGCGGTTGCCAGCTCAATTAATGCAACTTATTTAGCCCAAAAAGCTGAAGTTGTTGAAGAGCGACGCTTGTCACCGCCTGCTTTCCGACATTTACTGGTGCAACAAGCTCGACTCGCCAACAAACGTATCATTTTACCAGAGGGCAATGAACCAAGAACAATACGCGCTGCAGCCATATGCCAAGAAAAAGGGATAGCCAGTTGCGTTTTACTGGGAGACAAAGAAGAAATTCTACGCGTCGCCGCCAGCCACGATATTGTGCTGCCGGAAGCTCTAGAGATTATCAACCCAAGGCAAGCTCTACAGCCTTATATTGAGCCGATGGTTAAACTTAGAGAACACAAAGGGTTGACCAATCCAATGGCCGAAGCGCAGCTAGAAGACCCTAATGTTTTGGGAACGATGATGTTGGCCGAAGATGATGTTGATGGACTTGTTTCAGGCGCGGTCAGCACGACAGCCAACACCGTACGCCCTGCACTCCAGCTGATAAAAACAAGACCCGATGCCAGCTTAGTATCTTCGGTATTCTTTATGTTGCTACCAGATCAAGCGGTAGTCTACGGCGATTGCGCCATAAACCCAGACCCAAACGCTGAGCAACTTGCCGATATCGCCATACAGTCAGGTGACTCTGCAAAAGCCTTTGGGATTGAACCTAGAATTGCGATGATCAGTTATTCTACAGGGAAGTCTGGCAGTGGCAGTGATGTAGAAAAAGTTCGTGAGGCCACACGCATTGCTAAAGAGCGTCGACCCGACTTATTAATCGATGGACCTCTGCAATACGATGCAGCCAGCACGCCAAGTGTAGCGGCCAGCAAAGCACCCAATAGTCCAGTTGCAGGCAAGGCGACTGTCTTTGTTTTTCCCGATTTAAACACTGGAAATACAACTTACAAGGCGGTTCAACGCAGTGCCAATGTGGTGTCTATTGGACCGATGTTACAGGGTTTGCGAAAACCCGTTAATGATTTATCGCGTGGTGCTTTGGTTGAAGACATTGTATACACAATTGCGTTAACGGCGATTCAAGCTGGGCAAATAGAGAGTCAATCTTAACGAAACTATATGATAGAAGAGACGAAGGAATTTCACGCCTTCGCCTCGACTGTCACTTAATCGACAATCGCTAAAGACTGTTCTGTCCACTCAAATAGATGACCATATAGAGATTCATTAAAATCACTTTCTAAAATCAAAGACATATCGTTGTTGGCCGCGCACTCACGGTTAGACTCCACAGAAACCAAAGATGCTTGATCAAATTGCACGCCAAAGCTTCGTCGAACTCGCTTGGTCAATGCCGAAAGTATCCCAGAATAAGAATCTGCATCTTCACAGCTGGCCACGGGCATTAAATCACTCATTAGACCAAGTTTTGCAGACTTTATTTTCAATGCAGACAATGTACGTGACGTAATGATTGCCACAAGTGTATCTTTTCTGTGTTGTAATGCATTGGCTTGTTCAATCAAGGCATAGTTTGCAGGAATAAAGCTTGGGCGAATTATAAATTGCTGCTTTAAGTAAACGTTATATTGCGCCCGAAAATCAAATAATTCATCACGAGTGGGAAACCGTTGCATGGTATTCACAAACAGTTTGCGAAAGTCCGCACTATTCATCAGAAGTTCTGGGTTAACAATCTGACTGGTTACATCCTGTAAAGCCTTCGACAAGGCAAGACCATCCATGGTATTTGTAGGACACAAAGCTGCATCCAAATCAAACACCATTAAGTGCATAATTTAAACCTCAAAAAATAAACATCAATTTGACCAGTTAAAGCGTAACAAATCAATACGAGACTGTGTATGAAAGCTATATTTTTAGATCGAGCGACTTTTCCGAGCCATGTAAACCTAACAGTACCCCAACAAATTTCGGATTGGGTCACCTTTGATAACTTACCTACTCAAGACATTATTCGGTTTTGCAGTGATGCTGATATTATTTTAACCAATAAAGTAGAGCTCACTGAAGATATCATAAATCAACTGCCAAAGTTAAAACTGATTTGTATCATGGCCACTGGCACCAACAACGTAAACTTAGAGGCATGCTTCAAAAATAATGTGCAGGTAGTGAATGCGGTTAACTATGGCGCGGCTTCCGTCGCTGAACATACCCTTATGTTAATGTTGGCGCTGGCGCGCAACCTACCACGATATTTAGAGAGTCATCGTTCAAAACAATGGTCAAAAAGCCCATATTTTTATCACTATGCGGGCAGAATGCAGTCTCTGACGGGTAAAACATTGACCATTATAGGCAAAGGCGCTCTTGGACTCGCCGTTGCTCAACGTGCACAAGCCATAGGGATGAATATACTGTTCGCAGAGCACCAACACAGTAAAATCATAAGAGATGGATACACTCCATTTCATGAAGCACTGCAGCAAGCTGATGTACTTAGCCTGCATTGCCCGCTAACGCCACAAACCAAGCATTTAATAAACAAAGCCACCCTTGCGCTACTAAAACCCAGTTGTATTCTCATCAATACAGGCCGAGGTGGTCTCATTAATGAAAAAGATTTGTTAGTCTCGCTCACAAATGAGCAAATATTAGCTGCAGGTCTTGATGTGGCCGCGCAAGAACCTCCTGCCGAGATTGATCCCATCTGGCAACTTGAAAAGCTCAACAATGTCATCCTGACCCCCCATGTTGCTTGGGCTGCAGATGATTCCATGCAAAACTTACTGGATCAAATTGCTCAGAAAATCCAATACTTTTTAGAGCAAAAACCGATCGACAATATTGCGTCCGCTTGTTAAGGGTGTTTTTAAACGCACTTAAAGTACAGCCGTATATTAATTTTCACCACCTTTCAACTCTTTTTTGTAAGGATTACAATAGCGCACCATATTAATAGCCAACCCCATTTTAGCGATTGAAGAGTGAATGGCCAAAAAAGGAACCCTATGAGCGTCATTGATTTTTTAAAAGAGAAAAGCGATCGGCTCGCCAAGAACAAAGATGAGATTGTTGAATTGATCCAGCCTCAGCTGCGCGGGTATTTCAATGAGATCTTTCAGTCTGCCCGTAATAATCCGTGGGTAAATTGGTCACTCGACCAAAAGCTATTAACGTCTGGCTCTGATACGGCCACCACTCAAAGTGATCGCTGGATTCATGAAAGCAACGATAACGCTGTTGCTATGCTTAAGAACTTATCGAACTCACTTGGCTCGGTCATCTTCACAGGAAACTGGATGAGCGTTGAGCAAGAGCGTATTAACCAATTTGCAGAAGTTACCGAAGACCAACAGTGGATACACACTGACCCAGAGCGAGCGCAAGCTGAATCGCCTTTTAAAAGCACAATTGCTCATGGCTTTCTTACGCTATCTTTGTTGCCAAAACTCACCAATGCGGTAGACTCTGAGCGCCCGCCATACCCAGGCGCAAAGATGGTCGTCAATATGGGGTTGAATCAGGTGCGTTTTCCTTACCCATTGAAAGCCGGCGCAAACATCAGAGCTACAAAGAAAATCATCTCTGTTACGCCGGTTAGGCGTGGGTTAGAAGTCACTGAGGAAATAACCGTTGAGATTGAAAACTGCCGACGACCAGCCTGTGTGGCGCAAACACTACTACTTTTGGTGTATTAAAGCTGGCCAAAAGTTACGCGGTCGTTGCCTGCGTAGTCTTTTACAGTAGTAACTTGCTTAAATCCGGCATGATCTAAAATAGCAGCCACGGCCGTCCCTTGAAGCCAGCCATGTTCAAAGAACAAGCGCCCTGCTGGCTTCAAACATCTTAAAGCTTGCTCGGTTATGTTCTTAATATCTGCGAGCCCTTGATCTTTGGCCACCAATGCACTTTTAGGCTCGAACCTAACATCGCCTTCATTCAAGTGATGATCGTCAATATCTATATAAGGCGGATTGCTAACGATCACATCAAACGCCTTGGATTCGAGCCCTTCGCACCATGAGGATAACTGAAAGCACACATCTAACGATAAGCGCTCGGCGTTTTCACGAGCCAAACTTACGGCCTCTTCGATACGATCAACACCCAACAATGACCACATTGGACGCTCTGATTTTAACGCCAACGCTATGGCACCTGTGCCCGTCCCTAAATCTACAACCGATAGGGTTTGCGTTGAGCACTGGTTTAGTACGGTCTCAACAAGCACTTCAGTATCTGGGCGAGGAATTAGCGTGGCCGATGTTGTTTTAATGGGTAAAGACCAAAATTCACGCTCGCCAATTATATAAGCAATTGGCTCACCGGCTTTTCTACGAACGAGTTTTTCTTGATAATCTTCCGATTGTGCGACACTTAAACTTTCTTCTGCAAACGCCATAATGTAAGTTCTTGCTTTGCCCAAGACATGGCATAACAAAATTTCGGCATCGCGTTTTTCAACATCATTTTCACGAGCAAGACTTAACGCGTCGCCAATCGTAAGGGTCACGATTGACCCATATCTGCAAATAATTGCGCTTGATGCTCAAGCACCAGCGGATCAATGATAAAGTCCAACTGCCCTTGCATTATTTCATCTAGTTTATACAAGGTCAGGTTAATGCGGTGATCTGATACACGCCCTTGTGGGTAATTATAGGTGCGTATACGTTCAGATCGGTCACCACTGCCGACCAAAGACTTACGCTGCTCGGCTTGTTCGGCTGCTGCCGCTGATTGCTGAGAATCTTTTAACTTAGCCGCAAGCAAAGACATCGCACGGGCTTTGTTTTTATGTTGTGATCGCTCATCCTGACACTCAACGACCATTCCCGTAGGTAAATGCGTTAAGCGTATCGCAGAATCGGTTTTGTTCACGTGCTGACCCCCGGCGCCGGAGGCGCGGAAAGTGTCTACTCGTAAATCATTTTTATCAATCTCAATAGTTTCTAGCTCATCAGCTTCTGGCATCACAGCTACGGTACAGGCCGACGTATGGATACGACCTTGGCTTTCGGTTTCAGGAACACGCTGAACGCGATGCGCACCCGATTCAAACTTGAGTTGAGAATAAACATTGGCGCCGGTAACGCGTGCAATAATCTCTTTAAAGCCGCCATGCTCGCCTTCATTTGTTGAAACAACTTCGATTTTCCAACCCGATTTCTCAGCAAAACGAGAATACATTCTGAATAAATCACCGGAAAATATCGCGGCCTCATCACCGCCGGTGCCTGCGCGTATTTCTAAAAAGACGTTTTTGCCATCGTTAGGGTCTTTTGGCAATAACAATATTTGCAGCTGCTCATCCAACTTTTCGATGCGTTCTTGCGCCGATTTAAACTCTTCCTTTCCCATTTCTCGCATGTCAGGGTCGGAATCGTCAAGCAGTACTTTTGCTTCTTCTAAGTCGCTTTCGCTGGCTTGATAATCTGCGAAGCATTTAACAACGCCTTCTAAATCGGAGTACTCTTGCGAATACTTACGAAACTCATCTTGATTCGAAATAACTTCTGGCTGAGACAACAGCATGCCCAGCTCTTCATAGCGCTCTGATAATTCTTCAATTTTAAAACGTATCGACTCTTTCATGGAAACCTAAGGTTTGATATCAGATAATTTTATCGCCCAGTCACTGGCTTGCGGGTCGCCTTCTTCAAAGGCTTTACGCAACGCAATGGTAGGACTGTGCATGAGTTTATTAGTAATGTTATGAGCTAACAACTGCATAACAGCTTCAGGGTCTTCGCCTGAAGCGATCGCCTTTTTAGCTTTTTCTAATTCGCTTTGTTTAACTTGTTGCGCGTTATCTCGCATGGTACGGATCAGCTGACCTGATTCGCGCACATTAACCTGCGAAACAAACGAGCGTGTTTGACGCTCTATGATGCGTTCTGCTTCTTGCGCGGCTACTTGTCTAGATCGGCGATTATCTTCTATCACAGAGCGCAAGTCATCTACCGTGTATAAAAATACATCGTTTAAATCACCCACTTCGTGTTCAATATCACGAGGTACCGCTATATCGACCATAAACATGGGTTTGTGTTTACGCTGTTTAAGCGCACGTTCTACCATTCCTTTTCCAATTAAAGGTAACTGGCTGGCGGTAGAGGAAATCACAATATCAGCCTTAGGCAGTTCTTCAGGAATGTCAGACAGCAAGCACGCTCGCGCACTGAATTCTTTGGCCAGGTTTTCGGCACGCGCTAACGTTCGGTTAGCCACCGTGAGGTTCGTCAACCCTTTTTCACGTAAGTGTCTAGCAACTAAGTCGATCGTTTCTCCAGCACCAACCAACAGTGCCGAACATTTAGATAAATCTTCAAAAATACGAGTACTTAAACTGACGGCTGCGAATGCGACACTCACAGCATTCTCACCAATGGCCGTTTCAGTGCGTACCTGTTTGGCTACTTTAAAACTGTGCTGAAAGACAAAGTTCAGCATGGATCCTACAGTTTTGTACTCTTTAGCTACGGCATAAGCCGATTTTAGCTGGCCTAAAATTTGAGGTTCACCCAACACCATACTGTCTAAGCCAGAAGCGACTTTACTGATGTGCCCAACGGCTTGTTGATCGGTATGTACATAGGTGCATTTCTGTAAGGACACTGGGTCAAGATGATGCGTGTCGGCCAACCACTTGACTACCGCTTGAGCCGATTGCTCGGCTTGTTCGACATAACAATAAATCTCCGACCGATTACAAGTGGATAAAATGACGGTTTCAGAGATACCGGGCAATTGTTGAATAGACTGCAACGATTCAGACATGGTTTCAGGCATAAAGCTCACTTTTTCGCGAACTTCAACAGATGCTGTATTGTGATTGATACCAATGGCCAATAATGACATGCCTTGGTGGTGCCTCATTTGTAAAAACGCCGTATTCTAACGACTTTACCTAAATTAGGCGATAACGCCTGTGCTAATATTCTTAACTATTCGTAAATTTACATTATTTAGCACTTTTTAAACCTCTGTTCGGGTGATTTTAGGTTAACTATGCCATACACACACTTATTAAAACGCTTCAGCTCATTTCTTGCCGCTGCTTTGCTGCTTGCTTGCTCCACTACTGCGACACAAGACGAAGGTAATGCCAATCTAAAGGATTCTGCTGAATCAGAGAGCAAAATTTTAAAGGCGAACAACCCAAAGCCACTCACTGGTCAAACTTTTTTTGAATTACTGCTTGCGGAAATTGCCATCAATAGAGGAGATTTAGGCAGTGCGGCCTCAATCTACCGATTAATCAGCGAGCATGAATCCGACCCCTCTGTTTTTGAACGGGCTGTCGCGCTGAATCAGAGTATTGGGCACTATGAGTCGGTGCGGTTATTAGGCATTCAATGGTCAACCATAGAACCTGAAGCGGCTGGCCCTTGGCAATCTCTCTCGATAGCGACGTTGAACTTAGGTGACTACGAAGCCGCTAAAGGCCACATTGAGCAATGGCTGACAATTGATGCAAATGCAAACGTGAATCTTGCATTGCCTCATTCCAGCCAATTGCAGGCTGATCAAACTAACGAGCTCATCAGCCTTTTCGAATCGTTACTCAAAACCTATCCCGCATCACACTCACTGCAGTTCTCGCTCGCTCGCTTATATTTCTTAAAAGACGATATTGCACAATCAGAAGCCTACGTGGAGCAAGCCATACAACTCGAACCGGCACTGACCTATCACTTATTTAAATATCAGGTTCTTATCAAAACAGAACAAATCAAGCAGGCGACTAAGCTCATTAAAGCACTGGTTAAAAGACACCCAACCGATGTGGAAGTAGCCGTGAGTTACGCTCGCCACCTTTATCGCTACGATCGAGCAAATGTTAGCGAGCTGCAAGTGCTTCATACCCGCTTTTCAAATGAACCCATTATTGCTCGAACCTATGCACGGGTTGCATTTGAACAAAACGATTTAGACACCGCTGCTGCCATTTTCCAACACTTACTGGAGCAAGGTTTTGTTGATGAAGGCCACTATTTCTTGGGTTTAATTCACCTTGAGAACAATCAACCCAGCATTGCGGCCAGCCACTTTGAGCAAGTACAAGCCCCGCCGTACCTCGCATCAGCATTAGCTGAATGGGCACAATTGGGCCGCGAAGAAGATCGTAACCTTCTTTTTATGGCACTCGCTCAGGCTAAAGAGAAAGATGCAGGGCAAGAAACCCTGTACTGGAAAATAGAAGCGGGCTATGAACAACAACTGGGGCACCTAGATAGAGCCATCAAGGTGTATACCCAGGCTTTAGAAGAATCCCCAAACAACACAGACCTACTGTATGAGCAGGCGCTTTTATTTGCTTCCATAGAAAATTTCGCGGGCTTAGAAGAAAATTTAGAAAAAGTGCTCACACTAGATCCAGCCAATGTAAACGCCATGAATGCGCTCGGTTATACCTGGGCTGACCTAAATAAAAACCTGCCTCAAGCCCAACGCTATATCGACAAAGCGCTAAAGGAGCAACCAAACAACCCGGCGTTTATGGACTCAAAAGGCTGGCTATTGTATCGACTGGGCGAACCAAAAAAAGCGCTCGATTGGTTAACCAAAGCTTATCAGCAATTAAAAATTGACGAAGTAGCGGCTCACATAGCTGAAGTGTATTGGTACATTAATGATCAAGAGCAGGCTCAACATTATTACCAACGGGTCGTTGAACTCAACCCAGAAAGCCCCTTTTTAGAGAGGTTAGATAAGCTGTTCAATGAATAACCTAGTTACTCGCTTTGCTGCAATGACATTGAGTTTAGTGTTGGTTGGCTGTGCTAGCTTTTCCAACCTATCCCACGATGAAAATATCGATTGGGCGTTCAAAGGCAAAATGGCGGTTAAAAATAGTGTCGAGGCCAGCAGCTTTAACGTTATCTGGCGCCAGGAAGCCAGTGCATTTGATATCGAACTGAGCGGCCCTCTCGGTCAAGGCCGCATAAATGTATACGGCGACCATGCGTCTGCCACATTGGTGCAAGGCAAAGACCAATGGACAGCCAATAGTTTGGAAGACCTATTGTGGGACCTACAACAAATCTCTCTACCGCTGGACTATTTAAGGTATTGGGTTAGGGCTTTACCTAAACCGAATGAACCATATAAACAGCAACTAAATGAAACAAGCGGCTTCATAAACGAGTTAACACAGGCCGGCTGGACGGTTCAGTACTCTCGATACCAAGATAGTCCACCATTTATGCCCACAAAACTCAGTTTTTCTAGAGAAGATCGCAGCGGAAAGCTCGTCATTCGGGAGTGGAGCTTGTTACAATAGCCTCGATTTTACAACTACGTCGTGATCTATGCCGCTTACTGTCAGCGCTCCAGCTAAGTTAAATCTATTTCTTCATATCGTCGGGCGAACGTCCAACGGGTATCATCAGTTACAAAGTATTTTCCAATTAGTTGATCTACACGATGAACTGAGTTTGAGCCTGCACACACAAAACTCAATTGAATTTAGCTGTTCAGATCCAGAGATCGAATCACCCGATAATTTAGTAGTTAAAGCGGCAAAAGCGCTGCAAAAACACTGTCAACTAACGGTAGGCGCTCGTATTCATCTCAATAAAAAGCTGCCTATGGGTGGTGGTATCGGTGGGGGCAGCTCAGATGCGGCCAGCGCATTATTAGCCTTAAATCATCTTTGGCAGTGCCAACTAACCATTGACGAACTCGCTGATATTGGCTTGTCATTAGGCGCGGATATCCCAGTGTTTATTCGTGGCCGAAGCGCTTGGGCCGAAGGCGTTGGTGAGCAATTGACGCCCGTTGCTCTCCCCGAAAAATGGTACGTCATAATTCACCCTAAGGTGCATGTTTCAACGGCACTGTTGTTTGCTCATCCAGAATTGACACGGGATACCGCGAAGAGCACAATACGCACCGATTTAGCGGCACTCGGACACAATGATTTTGAACCGCTAGTCAGAAAGCTGCATCCTGATATAGATGATATTTTCAACGCTTGCCTTCCAATCGCAGAGGCGAAGCTCACTGGATCAGGATCTTGTATTTTTATTGCAACCGACTCAGAATCAGCAGCCAATATCGTGAAAGCAAAACTGAATCAAACAAACCCAGAATTAACGACCTATATAGCAAAGGGCCTCGACTCCTCGCCCGTTCACAACCAATTAAATATACAAACGTAACCCAAATTAAGCCAATTTCTTCGGTTAATCGGTTGCGCACAGCCGTTTAACTTAACTTTTTAAGCATAAGCCAACCAAAGGTGGATTAAACGTGTCAAAAATGATGGTTTTCAGCGGTAATGCGAACCCTACTCTCGCCCAAAGTGTCGTCGATCGCTTAGGTATACCGCTCGGTGACGTTGAAGTCAGTAAGTTCAGCGATGGTGAAGTTGCCATTGAAGTTACTGATAATGTTCGAGGCGCTGATGTATTCATTATCCAGCCAACCTGTCAGCCAACAAATGATAACCTCATGGAAATACTTTTCATGGCCGATGCACTAAAGCGTGCCTCGGCTGGACGAATCACGGCCGTTATCCCCTACTTTGGTTATGCTCGCCAAGATCGACGCCCTAGAAGTTCGCGCACGCCGATTTCTTCAAAAGCGGTTGCCGACATGTTAACGGTTGTTGGTATAGACAGAATACTCACGGTCGATTTACACGCTGAACAAATCCAAGGCTTTTTTAACATCCCCGTAGACAACATCTATGGCTCTCCTATTTTGCTTGATGACATTCAAAAGCAGAATTACCAAGATATGGTCGTGGTTTCTCCTGACGTAGGTGGTGTAGTTCGCGCACGAGCCATCGCAAAACAGCTCGGTGCTGACCTTGCCATCATCGATAAAAGACGCCCAAAGGCCAATGAACTTGAAATCATGAACATCATTGGTGATGTGAGTGGCCGCACCTGCATACTGGTCGACGACATGGTGGATACCGCCGGCACACTTTGCCAAGCCGCCGAAGCGCTTATTGAGTTCGGCGCCACCAAAGTGGTTGCTTACGCCACTCACCCAGTACTGAGCGGCCCAGCCGTACAACGAATTACAGATTCTTCTATCGAATTAGTCGTATCGGATACGATTCCGCTCTCGCCTGAAGCGCAAAGCTGTGATAGTATCCGCCAGCTTTCGATGGCAGGCATCCTTGCAGAAGCGATGCGCCGCGTAAGCAACGAAGAGTCAATCAGTGCAATGTTCCGATAATTCGGATCATTTAGCAGCAAGTTAGCGCTAATTCCTAACTACTGACTCACTATTAACTGCTTCAGATATGGTCGCGATATCTGGAGTAACGTAAATTTTGGAGCAACAAAATGTCTACTTTTGAAATTAATGCCACCGTACGTACGGAAACAGGGAAAGGTGCGAGCCGCCGCCTGCGTCGTGAAAATAAAGTACCTGGCGTAATTTATGGCGGTGCAAAAAACCGTAAGCCTGCTAGCTTAACTCTAGAGCTTAAAGAACTGGTTAAAGCACTTGAAAACGAAGCGTTCTATTCACAAGTACTGACTGTGAATGTCGATGGTAAAGAAGAGCAAGCTGTTCTGATCGACCTACAACGTCACCCAGCAACTGACTTCCCTGTTCACATCGATTTTGAGCGTGTAACTAAGTCATCTGTTGTTCGTAAGCGCGTACCTCTACACTTCTTAAACGAAGCACCAATCGTTAAAGCTGGTAACAAGGTTCAACACGTTGCAACTGAAGTTGAAGTATCCTGTAAGATCGGTGATCTACCACAGTTCATCGAAGTTGATCTTGCTGGTTTAGAGCCAGGGCAAGTAGTTCACTTGTCTGAACTGAAACTTTCTAAAGGCATTACTTTGGTAGAATTAAACAAAGGCGAATCTCACGATATGCCAGTTGTTTCTATCATGAAGCCTGCAGGCGTTTCTGAAGATGAAGATGAAACGACTGAAGAAGGTGACGCTGAGTAATCTTAGCGGCACTGATTGAAGGGCCTTTATGGCCCTTTTTTTATAGCTAAAAAGTACATTATCCTATGAAAGATTCAATTCAATTGGTTGTCGGCCTCGGAAACCCGGGCGCACAATATGAGAATACTCGCCACAATGCAGGCTTTGATTATATCGATGCACTTGCCCGTAAATACGGCGGCAGCTGGAAATTCGAGTCTAAATATGGCGCAGAAATTTGTTCAGTATTAATTAATGCCAACAAAATTTGGTTGATAAAACCCATGAGTTTTATGAATCGCAGCGGCCAAGCCGTTGGCGCGTTTTCTAACTTTTATAAAATCCCAGTAGAAAACATCTTAGTCGCTCACGACGAGCTAGATATTGAACCAGGCACCGCAAGATTTAAGCAAGGCGGCGGTCATGGTGGACACAATGGTCTGCGAGATATTATTGCTGCGCTGGCCAATAATCGTAACTTTTATCGATTACGATTAGGCATTGGTCACCCAGGTCACGCAAAAGAAGTGGCCGATTTTGTCTTATCGAAAGCGCCAGTAGACGATAGAATTAGCTTGGAACGCGCATACGATTGCGCAATAGAACAAACAGAACTCGCTTTTGCCGGAAACTGGTCAAAAGCTATGAACAATCTACACAGCTTTAAACCTGAATAACTAACTGGAGATCCGAATATGGGTATCAAATGCGGCATCGTTGGCTTACCAAACGTCGGTAAATCCACTTTATTTAATGCCTTAACACAAGCAGGCATTGATGCAGAAAACTTTCCTTTTTGTACGATTGAACCAAATACCGGTGTTGTACCGGTGCCGGATCCTCGACAAGATAAAATCGCAGCTATTGTAAATCCAAAGCGCACTATTCCAACCACAATGGAGTTCGTTGACATTGCTGGATTAGTGGCTGGGGCCTCTAAAGGTGAAGGTCTTGGCAATCAGTTTTTAGCCAACATTCGAGAAACCGATGCCATTGCACACGTGGTTCGTTGCTTTGATAACGAGAACGTCATTCACGTCGCCAACAAAGTAGACCCAGCGTCTGACATTGAAGTGATCAATACTGAGCTAGCACTGTCTGATCTCGATGCTGTTGAAAAACAGCTGCATAAGCTACATAAAAAAGCCAAAGGCCAAGATAAAGAGGCCATTCGCTTAGTCGCTCTTTTGGAAAAGATTAAGCCGACACTTGATCAAGCCATGCCAGTGCGTTCTGTCGATCTAAGTGATGATGAAAAGAAAGAACTCCATCAGTTCCACTTGTTGACGACTAAGCCGACGCTATACATAGCCAACGTCAATGAAGATGGCTTTGAAGACAATCCGTATTTAGATAAAGTACGTGAAATTGCGGCCGCCGAAAACGCGGAAGTGGTTGTGATATGCAATAAGTTAGAGTCTGAAATTGCAGAATTAGAAGATGACGAAAAAATCGAATTCTTAAGTGATTTAGGCATGGATGAACCCGGTTTAAACAAAGTTATTCGAGCCTCTTACAAATTACTAGGCTTACAAACCTTCTTTACGGCTGGTGTACAAGAAGTTCGCGCTTGGACAGTAAAAGTAGGCGCAACGGCACCTAATGCCGCAGGGGTTATCCATACTGACTTTGAAAAAGGATTTATTCGCGCTGAAACGGTTGCCTACAATGATTTCATCGAATTTAACGGTGAATCTGGTGCAAAAGACGCTGGAAAGTGGCGCCTTGAAGGTAAAGAATACATTGTCAAAGACGGCGACGTAATGCACTTCCGTTTTAACGTTTAATAACGGAAGGTAAGGTAAATCGAGCGCATCGATTTACCTTACCTGTTATATTTAAGGTCTTTTTCGCCAACCACGAATTTTTTTATGCGCCCCTCGCGTAAATGCCGCAGAGTAATCCTCTAAAAGATCCACCCCATAGAGAATACTGACTACGATCACCGATAACTTAATGGCTGTAATCATATCTATGACGGCTATGCACACCCCTATCGCGGCCAGCGTCCAAATGGCAGCCGCCGATGTCACACCTATAACCATCCCCCCTTTAGCCATCATAACGCCCGCACCTAAGAACCCTACGCCCGTAACAACTTGACCAATGATCCTAGAGGGATCAGATACATCCGTTGCTACAGCCATGGCAGAAGTAATAAAAACATAGGTCCCCAGCACAATTAATGAAGATGTCCTGATGCCAACGGGTTTTCCGCGCAATTGACGCTCCAACCCGATGATACACCCACACAAAATAGCGCCGAACACAGAACCCCAACTAAACGGCTCTATAGATAACAATAACTCCACTGAAAACTCCCGCAATGACCAAAATCGACACTAAAAATGCCTTAATAACAATACTTTAGACTGGTTCGCTCAAACTTTATAGCAGGAAATTCAAAAAGCCAAATCAATATGTGATCCAACTACTCTTCCTTTACGTATGTATTAATTAATTCAAACCAATTGAGAAAAATATGCGATTATCGCCGCCTTGCCCAAGTATCGACTTTTCAACGACCGATGTTTTTGGAAAGCCCATTCAACTCAGCGATTATCAAGGTAAGAAAGTGATGTTAGCGTTTTTTAGAGATGCAGCATGCCCCTTTTGTAATTTACGCGTTTATGAGCTAACCCATAAATACAAAGTTTGGCAAGATTCTAATCTAGAAATCATTGCCGTTTTCAGTTCACCGGCAGATGAAGTGCGCAAGTATGTCGCAAAGCATCCTAGACCTTTTAAGCTCGTCAGCGATGCAGATTTAGATATTTACAATCGATATGGCGTTGAACACAGCACGTCTGCCCTGTTCAAAGCATTATTTTTTAAGTTACCAAGAATAATCAAAGGTATGATAAAAGGCGGCTACCCTCAACCCAACCCACACGTCAAATTAGTGCCAGCCGACTTTCTTATTGGAAAAACAGGAAAAATTGAGCAGGTTTGGTATGGTAAAGACACCAGTGACCATATGCCGATTGAACAAGTAGAACGCTTTGTAGCAAGCTAACAAAAAATGGGCGAGCTACTTTAAGCTCGCCTAGTATTTATTCAGCGGTGTCATCTTCAATAGAAAACTTAATTTTAAACTCCGCCATATTTCTAATTGGCGCTAACAACTCTTCTTTTAGAATCTCTTCTCGGTAATTATCGTCACAATTGTAAGCCTCACACGTATAACGCAATGACTCTTCTAAGTTATCGAGTGCGGCATGCGCACAGGCGAGCTGAAAAAAAGCATGGGCATTGTTAGGATCTTTCTCTAACGCTTGCTGACATAGGTTAATAGCCCACTGAGGCTCTTGCATTTCTAACACCGCATCGGCCTTATAGGTATAGGCTTCTACATCTTCAGGGTTAATCGCAATAATTTGGTCGTATATTCGGATCTTACTGGAGGCATTAAACTCTTGCTGAGATCGCATCCACAGCGATTGCACCTCACGAGTGACCTCAATCTCTTTGGTGTTCTCTTCGATATCTTGAGTCTTAACTAGAATTTGACGTTCAATTTTTTCCAATCGGCTCTCATATTCAGAGACCAATTTTGTAATTTCATCGTTAGCGTAACTATGTACGCGCTCTTTAATCTCGCGAATTGACGTCCAGCCAACAATAACTAAGATCGAACTCGCAGCAGCTATCAGGTAGAAGAAATAGGTAATCGTATCCGTTGCATAAGCAACACCTCGATCGACCGAACGATGCTCTCGGTCAATCACTTGCTGCATCAATTCATGCTTCTGCGCCGCCATTTCTGATCTCAATTGCTTGAGTTCATCCAAAATATAACGCTCGATGAACGGCGTATACAGCGGCTCATCGAGCGAATTGATCACCTGCTCTGTATTTGCAGGTAGCTTATCATTTCCAGCATTGGCTTCGCTTGATTCAGTGACACCCGTCTCTGCGTTGGCAAAAACAGACAGTATTACTAATAAAACTGCGCCAACTCTAGTCATGATGCTAAACATATTGCCCTTCCGTGATCATAAATTTCAACTAAAGCAGAGTGTAGCGCTTTTATTGTCTTTTCGTAATCTTCTTCTTCAACAATAAACTGGATATCAACCTGGCGCATGCATTGATGAATGGCCAATACACCCACATCGGCGTCTGCAATTGCTTTAGAAGTTTTCGCTAATAATCCTTTGATGGCTAGGTCACTGCCAATCGCCGAAACAATCGCGACTTTGCGTTGGTCAAGCTCCGCTTGTGGAAATAGCGATTCTAACTTCTTACGAATGCGTTTTATGGTTTTTAAATTAGTCGATAAATAATGCGTGACGGTATTAGCATTAATATCTTTAGACACTATTTGTGCTTTGAACTCTTTAATCACAGATACAATTTTTGGATCGTAAATATGAAACAATCCAGCCATATCTTGGTCAAAAAGCTCAATCGCATAAACACCTTTTTTGCCTGCAATAATTTCTACGCAAGGTGACTCACTGACATAATCTCCAGTAATGAGTGTGCCTTTATGCTCTGGCTCGAAGGTATTCATTACTCGCAATGCGATGTCACTTTGACGCAAACCTTTTGCAGCTTTTGGGTGAATAGCCTCCATACCTAGGTTTGCCAGTTGATCCGCAACATCGTAGTTTGTTCGGCCAATAGGGACAGCGTTTTCTTCACCGACTAATCGCGGGTCGGCACTGGAAAGGTGAAACTCCTTATGAATAACGGCTTCACTGGCTTCCGTGAGAACGGCCAATCGGCTGAAGGTCATTTCGCTGTAACCACGATCGAATGTCGACATTAATCCATCATCTGTATGCGCATAACCGGTTACAATCGGCATTTCCTTGCTTAAATCGAGTTCACTGAATGCTTGTGAAATTCGCTCATCGAGCGTTAAGTGGGTTTGGGTACGCCATCCGGTTAAATCGACAAAGCGGGCATTAATCCCATCGCGGCGCAATAAAGTCGCCATATTCCACGCACTGTGCGCTTCCCCAATACTGGCTAGCATTTCTCGCACTGTGTGCAAATGTGCCTCTAATGCGAAATGCCCATGCCGACATAAGCTTTGCAAGTCGAGTAAACACTTTTGAGCATCGACAATCCGTTCATTCACAAATTCATTGGCAATACTTAACTGAGGATCATCTTGAGCAAATAATTCGCTGTTTATTTGGTGCATTTGACTGCGTAATTCGCTCAGAGCCTTTAACCAACTGTCATCTTCCATTGCACTGGAAAACAGTTTAAAAACGCCGGGCTGTGCGCTTTTTTTATGCTCTAAAAGCCGATCTGTTATGCCGCCGTAGGCCGATACAACAAATACTCGATTGTAAAAACTTCCTCGCTGACTGGGTTTAAAAATAATGTTATCGCGAACCGACTCATAGTCGTTCATCGACGTTCCACCAATTTTTTCAATGGTATGCATGCTAATCCCGTTCTCTATTCAAATTAATGTAATGGCTCGCTATAAACTAATTTATAGCGAGTAGCTTTATTTCAGCCTCCATTAATCAATCGTATCGGCCTCTAGCTCATAGGCTCCTTCTTTGTTATGTACCTCTTTACCATTTAATGGCGGGTTGAACACGCAAGCCATCTTCATTTCTTCAAATGCTCTCAAAACGTGTTTATCGTGCTTATCTAAAATGTATAAACTGCCTGGCTCAATGCTGTATTTTTTCCCATCGGCGAGCGTCTCTACTTCACCTCGGCCACTGACACAATAAACCGACTCAAGGTGATTTTGATAATGCATTTGAAAGTCAGCACCCTTATAAATGGTGGTAATGTGGAATGAAAAACCCATGTTGTCATCTTTCAACAACATACGAGTGCTGTCCCAGTTTCCATCGGGGGATACAATTTTACGCCCTTCTTTTTCGGCACTTTCTAACGTTCTAAAAATCATGTTTTACCTCTTAAATTCATTCACTAACAAAGACAATATTGGATTAAAACCCGACACAACTATGTCTTAACCGACCCACTTCACATCGTCGTCTACTTGCACGTTATCAAAATAGTCAGATTCATTAGGTATCACGTCTTCTTGCAAACAAACACGCTCTACAGCCTTCTCAAGAATGTCCATACCACGCTTTAAATTGCCTTCGCTGATAGTCAAAGGGCAAAACACTTTCACTACCTGATCATCTGCGCCACTGGTTTCAATGATCATGCCATTTTTAAACGCTTCTTTAGTGATTTTTGAAGCTATTTCTCCGTCAATGCAGTTAATGCCTTGGAACATACCGCGACCACGAGCATCAAACTTACCTTCGCTATATTTCTCAACCATAGCCGTTAAGCGCTTATTTACATATTTGCCTTTATTTTGAATATCTTTTGCAAAGGCATCGGTTCGCCAGTAATGCTTTAAGGTGGCTGTCGCTGTCACAAACGCTAAGTTATTACCTCGGAATGTTCCGTTATGTTCGCCAGGCTTCCATTGATCCAATTCAGGCTTCATGAGCACAACAGCAAAGGGCAATCCATACCCACTTAATGATTTAGAAAGAGTGACAATATCAGGCTTAATTCCCGCTTCTTCGAAACTGAAAAATGTTCCGGTACGACCACAGCCTGCTTGAATATCATCAACGATCATCAGCACATCATGCTTATTACAAACGGCCTGTAAGCCTTGCAACCACTCTACGCTGGCAGCGTTCACACCACCTTCACCCTGAACTGTTTCAACAATAACGGCCGCTGGCTTATCAATTCCGCTGCTTGAGTCACTGAGCACCTTATCTAGGTAAGCGTTCGTATCTACATCATCACCAAGGTAACCATCAAAAGGCATTCGGCTTACACCAGAAAGACTGGTACCAGCGGCGCCACGATGATGAGAGTTACCGGTGGCAGCGAGCGCACCCATGCTTACGCCATGAAACCCATTGGTGAAAGAAATAATATTTTCGCGCCCAGTCACATTTCGCGCCAGTTTTAGCGCCGCTTCAACGGCATTGGTACCCGTTGGTCCTGTAAACTGCATTACATAATTTAAATCTCGTGGAGCTAAAATAATGTCATTAAACGCCTGCAAGAATTCGCCTTTTGCTTTGGTGTGCATATCTAAGCCATGAGTTACACCATCTTCGGCGATATAATCGACCAATGCGCCCTTGATGTGTTTATTGTTATGGCCATAATTCAAGGTGCCTGCTCCAGCTAAAAAGTCTAAATATTCTTTACCGTCTTCACCGAATAAGTTCTCGCCTTGCGCTTTATGAAAAACAACAGGGAATGAACGAGCATAAGACTGTACTTCTGATTCAAAATTCTCAAAAACTTTCATCGTAATCTCCAACTAAATAATTTAACTGTTAAAAGGTCCAATACGAACCAACCATTCTGTGTCATGTGCGCCATTAAAGTGCGCATCGGCCTCATAATGATGGGTCTTTTCAAGCGGAGCATTCATACGTTTTGCTAACCGATTAAACAGCGCCCAAGAGGCATCGTTATCTTTAGTGATCGTGGTCTCTAACATTGAGACACCATTCATTGAATCTCGCTCAAGTAGATGGCCTAACATCTTTGAGGCTAATCCAGTGCCTCGTTCGCCACTGTCTACTGCCACTTGCCATACAAATAAGGTATTCATTCGGCTTGGGATTCGATACCCACTAACAAAACCAACCACAGCCTCATCCCTTTTCCCGACTACTGACGTGTTCGCAAAATGATCACATTGAAGTAAATTGCAATACACCGAGTTTTCATCCAATGGCTTGCAGCGAGCGATAAGCTGGTGCACAGCATTACCATCACGGCTTTCAGGTGCTTTCAACTCAATTTCTTTAGACATATTTAATTCTCAGTACAAATATTTAGCCCACTAACCATATTTAAAAGAATAACACTCCGAAAAACTTGTAAATACGCTTTTTTAGGCCTCTCAATTAATTTTTATGTATAGTACACTAAATAAATAATTTATAAAGTCCCATTTTCAAAGCTTTTTTCATTAGAATTAGAAGTGTTTCACAGAAATTTATTAGGACTGGCTTTATTGAATTAAGGCTATTTGGAGCGACTGAATGTATAATTTTTCTTATACACCCTATGATCTGGAAGAATTGGACGTGAAAAAGATAGATGAAGTGCTGGTTGCCTTAAGGCGCGTTATACGAGCGACTGATTTACACTCGAAACATCTAGCCAAAACTACAGGGCTCACCGCACCGCAAATTTTGCTTTTGCAAACCATTCGCACCCTCGGCAACGTAACCATTGGCGAGATCGCAAACAGCATGAATTTAAGCCAGGCTACGGTCACAACGATTATCGATCGTCTCGAAAAACGGTCTTTGGTTTATCGAGAACGTTCAACAAAAGATAAACGCAAAGTACACGCGCACTTGTCAGAGCAAGGCATCGAAGTTCTCAAAGATGCCCCTACACCTTTGCAAGATTCATTTGCAAAACAATTTTCGGATTTAGAAGATTGGGAACAAACAATGATTATTGCCTCCTTGCAGCGCGTCGCCCAAATGATGAATGCGCAGCACATCGATGCATCACCGGTACTCGATGTAGGATTACTAGACAGACACCACCCTGCCATTGAGAAACCTACAAATTAAAAAATGACACTATAATTAGTACACTAACAGTAAGCTTCGATCATAAAGACAATCTGGATAATTGCTTAATGCGAGTCATCCAATTTGCCAAAATTCGCGTAAGTAAATGCTATCAGTACACCTATAGATGAGAATTAAAATGACATTGATGGCTAAAATTTGCTTATGGGTAGGGCTGGCCTTATCGCTTTGGCTTAGTTTTTTACTGATTGGAACCTCTCCATGGTCAACTTTTAGCGCTCAAGGGCAGGAACTGATGAGTATGGAATGGGGAGTTATTTCACTCATTGATCTTTACGCTGGTTTTTTTCTTGGGCTGTGTTTGATTTGGTTATTTGAGGCTAATCTTTGGGTGAAAGTACTCATTACACTGACGCTACCAACGCTTGGCAACCCAGTATTGGCCATATGGCTGGTCTTTCGCTTTCGCTATCTTAAAATAAAGGCATTAGGCTCTTAAAATTTTCTCGAGCTTTTTTCCTTTTGCAAGTTCATCGACTAACTTATCCAAATAACGCACTCGTTGAGAGAGCGGGTTTTCAATTTCTTCTACGCGATAACCACATATTACGCCTTTTATTAAATGTGCGTTGGGGTGCAGTGTGGCTAGGTTAAAAAAGTCGTTAAAGCTTGTTTCATTCTTAATAAACTCCTGCAACTGTGGCTCATCAAAACCAGTTAACCAACTTATAACTTGATGAAGTTCTTCAATGGAGCGGCCTTTTTTTTCAACCTTAGCCACATAATGCGGGTAACATTCGGTAAAGGTAAGTTTTGCTATCATTTCATCATGCGTGGGTCTGGCCATAGTATCCTCGATTCAAGTTTAAACATTAGCACCAAGATTTCATATTACGCCCGGTTAAAGCTTACTTCCAGAACGATCTTTTATTTTTTGAAGGTATAAAAAAAGCCAAGCAAAGCTTGGCTTTCATACGATTAAATTATTTTACATGCGATCGATCGTATAACCAGGATCAAAATCTGCAATATCGAGTGGGCTATTGTTCTCAATGAATTCAACCATAACGTCCGCATCTACAAAACCTGTATTTACGTAATTAGGGTGGTCACTCATCTTAGGATAACCATCGCCACCTGAAGCCATGTAGGAGTTTATGGCCAGGCGATACATTTTATCCATATCAATTGGGCGATCATCAATATACGCCGCGTTGATCACGCCGTCTGTTGACATTATTTCTACGCCATCAAATTGCGCAAAAGCACCACTGCCAGCTTCTTTACTCATGGCAACGGCTAAGTAATCCAACAACTCAGCACCGGTTAAATCTACATAAGACAAAATATTGCCAAACGGTTGTACCGTTAACACGTCTTTATAAGTGATTTCACCGCCTTCTAAGTCAGCTCGAATACCGCCAGAGTTCATAACAGCTAAATCTGCCTTAGCTTTTTCTTTCTGAGCACGCGCTACTAACACACCAAGGTTAGTTGGTTGGTTACGAACAACAGCCCGGTCACCAATAAAGTCACCGTTTGAGCTGCCAATAACAACGTTTAGCTTCTCAGCTCCAATTTTTTGATAAGGAGATAGCATCGCCAACATTTCAAGATCTTGTGCAATCTCAGCTTCTTTCAACACATAGGTGCTATTGCCTTCAGCGTCTTTAACACGATCTTTCAAATTTACAGGAATAAGACGGTAGTCATAATTGGTAATCTCACCGTTTTTGACGGTCAAATCTAAACGACCAACATATTTGCCCCATTCGTGGGCCTGTAAGATTAGAGTTCCGTTTTGAACATCTGGCTCAAATAATGGATTTTGGCTGTGGCCTCCAACAATGACATCAATCCCGGAAACAGAGCGTGCAAGAGTTACATCGCCTGGTGCATTTCCGCCAGATTTACCATCGGCATAGTGGCCCATGTGAGTAACGGCGACAACGAGATCGGCCTTTTTGTTAAGTTTCGGAATTAACTTCTCAGCGACCTCAACTGGCGTTTTAAACGTTAAGTCACTCATGTATTCTGGGTTGCCAATTTTTACGGTATCTGCCGTGGTAAAACCAACCACCGCCACTCGGTTGCCCTGAACTTCAAACATTTCATAAGCAGGGAATAAAGTACTGTTTCCCTTATAAATGTTAGCCGATAAAAATGGAAATCCAGCCCATTCTGCTTGCTGTAGCAAGACTTCTCTTGGGTTGTCGAATTCATGGTTCCCAAGGGCCATTGCATCGTATTCCAACATATTCATGCCTTTGAAATCAGGCTCGGCATCTTGCAAGTCTGACTCAGGAACACCCGTATTAATATCGCCACCGGATAGCAGCATAACGGCACCACCTTCACTTTCAACTTCCATTCGGATGTTGTCTATGAGGGTTTTGCGCGCGGCCATACCGTATTCGCCACGGCTACTTTGCCAAAAGCGACCGTGATGGTCGTTCGTGTGTAATATAGTCAGCTTGTATTCTTTATCTTGCTCGTAGGTTGGTCCAGTGGCACAACCGGCCAGTAGAACACTGACGGCTAAAAGCCCTACCGATGTGTTGGCTAGAGTCCATTTTTTCATCTTCATCTCCCAATGAGGTATTGTTTTTGTCCGATTGGTCAGATCGCTCCGCTACCTTACTGCGCCTAGGTAGTGAATTTCAACTGATTCTATGAAAAATTTATGACAACTGAATGAATTATTGATCCAATCAGGGTTTTAAATTCTATCGACTAATAACTAGTTTTGTTTCTTGGGTTATTCTACCCATTCCCAGCGAATTGGCTCACCAAAATCATCATATATCCAACGCTTTTCAGCTCGCTTAGATCGGGTTGACTTTTTATTTTTGGTTTTCTTGCGCTGATCTATGGCGGCAACAACCTCAGGAACCGGTGTTCGAGACTGTGCTTTTTCAGAATCAGACGATTTAAATGGGTTTATCCAGGGCTTGGCATGATCTAAGCCACTTTTACCTCTTTCTACTTCATTAATATTCCCGCCGTGCCTTAAGAATGCATTGACTTCGGCATCAAGATCTTCTCGAATGTCTTTTTTAGAGGTAACCCGCAATTTCATAATAATATCTAACTTGAAATAGACCGATGAGTATAGCGAATGCTTGGTTAAATTTCGAACTTGTTGCCACACTTGTTTTAACAGTTTACTGATAAGTTCATGAAAAAGTATAAATCCTTGCACCCATCATCGTCTTCATTTAAGTTGATTTTTTCAATAAAATGAAGTGGTTATGAATTATTTCGCTCCTCGCAAAGGCTATATAGCAACCCCTATTATACTTATACTAAACTGCGCAATATTTCTTGCCTTAGTCGTTGTAAGTCGGTCGTTCGATACCTTTCACCCGATCACATTATTAAAATTCGGCGCTAACTACTCAAAACTTGTCGAAGCGGGCCAGGTATGGCGCTTGGTTAGCAGTATTTTTTTGCACCTCGGCTTAATGCACTTGCTCTTCAATTCCGTATCGTTGGTCATACTGGGTCGCTTTATTGAACCCTTGGTTGGCTCTGGCTTATTTATAACTATCTATCTGGTGACGGGAATGGCAGGAAGCACCGCAAGTTACTTCTTTAATCAAGAGGTGCTTAGTGCAGGAGCCTCTGGAGCTATCTTCGGATTATTTGGCGTTTTTATAGCCGTGCTGCTAGGCAAGCTAATTCAACCTGAATTGGCTAAGGCCTGGGGTAAAAACATCGCGATGATTTTAGGGATCAACCTGTTGATGGGATTATTTCTACCGGTTGATAATGCCGCCCATTTAGGCGGCTTAGTTTCCGGCATTGCGTTGGGTTACGTCTCGCTTCCTGTCATCAAAAAGCGATTACTCAGCCATCTGCTCAAGTAAGGCGTCTTTGAGTTTCCAACGCTCATTCAACCACTCTTGAAACTGAACACGCATGTCACTGCTTGCACGATAGTCCATTTCTAGAAATTTTTCTGGGACGTCTGTGGGTTGAATGTGAATGCGCACTTTATTAACGCGACCACAGGCCATGTCCCAAAAACTGGGGGTTTGCCCACCGTATGCGATAGTGACATCGAGGACGGTTGAAAATTTACGCCCCAATGCTTGAATCGTAAACGCAATGCCGCCGGCTTTGGGCTTTAATAAATTTTTATACGGTGACTTGGTTTTTCCATGTTTCTCTTCCGAAAAACGTGTGCCTTCTAAGAAATTAACCACGCTGGTAGGCTGCAAACTGAATTTTTCGCAAGCCTTCTTTGTAGCCTTTAAATCATCATTAACCTTTTCAGGGTATTTCGCTAAATAGGATTTAGAGTGCCGTTGCATAAAGGGGTAATCCAATGCCCACCAAGCTTGACCGACGACCGGAACCTTGGCCATTTCCTTTTTAATGAAAAACTTCAAAATAGGAATTTTGCGATGAAATACAGCGAACAACGCGAAAATATCGACCCAGCTACGATGGTTAGAAATGACCAGAGACCATTGATTCATTGTTAAAGGCACTGGGTTTTCGTTATGAAAATCGATACGTAAAACGTACTTCATCCACACTAAATTGGCGGATATCCAGAAATTAGCCACAGCCACCATCACAGGGCTGGCTATTTTATGGCGCAATGATCGCGGTGTCAGTACACGCAATAAAATGGCTAAAAAGACAAATATGCCAATAAATAGTGTAAATAACACCAACATCAATATTGAAAGTGAGCCTAAAATGGCTTGAAAAAAACGCTTCACTAGTTACTCCGTCACGACTAAATTTATTATTTTTAATTGAATTTGCTTTTTAGGCAAATAGTTATTAGAAAACCGCACCATAAAGCGCGATAAAAGCCGACAACGAACACAGGCTTAATAAGATGACTCTGAACCGGTCATCTACCCAGTGCCTTAGCTGTTTGCCGACAAAAAAACCTAAATAGGCCACCGGAATAAAGCTCAATCCAGCCAACCAAAGCCCCCTATCTAAGATCCCTACTACCTGATAACTGATGAGTGAGGTTATGCAGGAAAATGTAAAATACAGCGATAAGTTAGCCCGAGTTGTATGTGAATCACCGTGTTGCATAACCAGTGCCATGGGCGGACCACCAATACTGGTGGTAGTTCCTGCGATACCAGATACGAAACCCGCCACGCTTAAATTGGCTCGGGTTGCGGCAAACGGCTTAGCAAACAGAGTGACAAATATCGCCACAAACACCATGACAGAAACTAACGTTTGTAACATCTGAACGGGGATAATAAGCAATATCCAAGCCCCTAGAACCGTTCCAGGGAGGCGCGAAATCATTGCTGGTACAATTAAGCGAACCGCTAAACCGCTGCGCTGATTCCATGTATTTTGAATACTCAACACGAGTGCAACCATAGTTAAGGTGGTCGGTACCCATTCGGGCTTAAAAATCACAATGACCGGCGCGGCTATTACCGCCATCCCAAACCCTATCGCTGTTTGAATTGCACAGCCGACAAATAAAGCGATGGCGGCTACTACCCAGTGAAGATCGAACATTTGTATTCCTTTATACAGCTTTTATAGAGAAATTCTGGCATTAAACCGTGCATATTATTCGAACAGCATCGATTCAAAAAGCCACTCGGCTAAAAGACATTCATGCTTAGGATTCACAGAACGTCATTTTCAACGCTTAAAGTCCTAATGGATTTATCCTGCAGGTCGATAAAGTTTGAACTAAAGTGAATAAAAAGTAGTGACAGGTGCGCCATGAAAAAACTTTCCATCACCGTGAAAATTAGCCTATTGGTAATATCGTTAATTATTACGCTTCTCCTTTTATCAGGCTATTTTATCACTAGTTTTGCAGGGGTCATTCAAGGCAACCAACAAGATTCTGAGCTAAGAGCATTTGAAACGGCATTGGCTGACCATTGGAGTGAGACGAAGGATCATTTAACGTTACTCAGGGCATTAGGCCCAGACTTCTTCTCTAAGAAAATAACAGAAGAAGAAATGCAGGCCGCTGTTGACCAAGGACATGACCTAATTCAAGCACTGTCAGCGCATTTTAGCACGCTCGATACCAGCATTGAAAACACATGGAATTCAGCCAACCCGGATGCCTTACTAGAAAACTACCTTGAAGCATACAATCAAAACTGGGAGCAAGTAGTGGTAGCGTTTGAAAGCGCTGCGGAAGTCTGGCTCACTAAGGGTTCTTGGAATCAACGAAATGCCGCCGACAAAGGTATTGTAGCGGCCATAGAACCCATGGACGACAGCGTAAATAGCTTCCGAAGTTACTTCGGAAAAATGTTCAGCTTAAGAACTCAGGAATTGATTAAAAATCAGCAGTCCGTGATTCAAAACACACTTCTGGCTATCGTAGTTATTATCGGTGCCGCGCTATTGGCTTCTTATTTTGTATTACGAAAGCTTAAAGCAGACTTACTCAGCATTGTAACGATGACCAATAAACTGGCCAACGGTGATCTGACAATACAAGTCACGGCAAATAAAAATGGCGATGAAGTGGATAACGTCAAATTGGCCGTTATTCAAATGAACCAGCAGTTACGCAACATAGTGGAAACTGTCATTAATATCGCGGAACACCTGCGATCTTCGAGCGCAGGCATTTTGAGTGACACCGAACATAGACTCAAGGATGCAGAGCATCAACAGGATAACTTACACCAACTGGCGGCGGCAATTGAGCAATTAGAAGGTTATTCCAACCAAGTAAATTCTGCGGCAACTGAATCACTCGGCGTCGCATCGGAAGCCACTGATGCCGCAAAAATTGGTCGAGATACCGTGTCTGAAACCGTCTCCTCTATCGAGTCTTTGGCTGAAGACATTGTAAAATCTGTCTCTGTGATTAAAAACCTAGACAGCCAAGCCGAAAACATTACCACGGTCATTACTTCCATCCAGGCTATTGCAGAACAGACCAACTTACTTGCATTAAACGCCGCCATTGAAGCGGCACGTGCCGGTGAGCAAGGGCGAGGGTTCGCTGTAGTTGCAGATGAAGTTCGAAGTTTGGCGGCTCGCACTCATACCTCGACTGAAGAAATTCAACAAACGTTGGGTGATTTACGAAATGAAACGGGTCTGGCCGTTGACGTAATTGAAGGGAGCCATGAAAAATCTGATCAATCGGTGGCCAAAGCTAGCGCGGCCGGTCAAGCAATTTCAGCTTTTGACCAAGCCGTTGCACAGATTACTCAATGGACCCATGAAACCGCCAATGCTTCAACTGAACAAACGACGACTTTGGCCAATATTTCCACCATTGTTTCCGATGTAAATAAAATCACTGAAGAAAATACGAAGCGCGCTAAGCACTCACTCGAGTCAACTGAGTCACTCAACGAGCTCAGTGAAAGCTTGGTGAAGTCGATCGCCTTTTTTAAAGTGAACTAACTTTCTCTTGGCAGCGGTAGTGGTGCAAAATAGCCCACCGCTAACAATAGCCCACCAACGCCAATAAAAGATAAGATTCTAAATAACGTATCGACATTGCTTAAATCCAATAGAAACAATTTGAGTACGACTACGCCTAATACAGCGGCCCCACTAAACCACATTCGGCGACTCATGCTTTTCTTGGCACCTAAAAGCATTAAAAATGCACCCACTATTGACCAAACCAACGACCAAACCATTTGGGTAAGCGCTGACGAAAGCCAAGCATCGAGTTGAAAACCAACTCCGTAGTAATGAAATAATATGCGATTAAGTTCAATGGTTAACATTAATGCGCACCAGAAAAAAACCGGTACCATCATATTCGAAAAAGCCTTGTTGAGCTTTAGCAGGCTGTACCCCAATAAAATGATCATCATTGATATAGGATGCACAATAGCCACAAAGGGCCACGGAGAATAATCCCCGATTGACGTCACGGTCACAAGGCTGACCACCATAACGACGCCAACACTCCAAGCCAAAATATTTCTTTGGGTGGCTGGATAGTCAAAAAACAAAGGCAGCACTTTTTGATGTGTCGAGAACAACAGTACAAAAGGTAAAAAGAACCCCAGCACATGCCAGTCTGTTTGCATTTGGCCCAGTTGAGTTATCAGTAGGCCCAAGACAAAGGGAAAGCCGAACCATAACGCCAAGCCTTCGTATTTTATTGTGTGGGTGCCAATTTTCGAAAGAAGCAATCGCCCGGTCCAATAGCCTAACAAAATCACGCAGACTAAGCTAATATCACTATTCGTTGCAGTGGAACCCAGCTCTGCATAAAACACGGCGGCGGCCACCAACGCAAGGGCTGTCAATAACCAATGGAAACTGACCAGCGTAGACCAATTAAGTTTGTAATGCGCCCATGAAATCAGCGCCAATGTTAACGGCATAACCCCTAGGCAAACAGTAACGAATGCGGTTGTTGAAAAGACTTCGGCACTGTAAAAGCCCCAAAGATATAACCACCAAAATAAACTCCAAGCAAAAAAACCTTTTTGTAACCAAGCATTAAACAATTCGAACCCTTGCTGAGAGTATAGCGTCCAACTGCTGAAAATACCGGCGCCAACAACCGCGCCAAACAACGGCCAGGCCAAGTAGCTGCTATTAGTTAGCACTTCAGAATCGGTAAACAAATGAATGGCAAAAAACGCCCCCGCGACCTGAATTAAACTTGCCCACACAAGGTATAGCCAGCGTTGCTGACGAACGGCGAAAACAAAAAATGCCGCGCCTTCTATTGAATAAATTAAACTTGAAAGCAAATCATTTAAAGCAAAGGGTACCGCTAAACTGGCAGCCACAATCGCGGTTGCAGCAAAGCCACGGTATGAGGTTCGATGCCATACCACACCGTACCAACAAGCCGTTGTTAAATAGACCGCGGCGATGATTACATTTGAATCTTTTAATATTGCGTAAACGGCTAAGCCAGCCATCGCTGGCACCGTTATGGTTAGCCCAGGTAGCAGTTTTTGAACTAAGGGAGTACCGCTCATAACCCATTTAGCCGCCAATAGTGAATACAAAACTACCAGCCCTAAAATAAATAACACCAAAGGGGTTTGTACTTGAGAATCAGATAAATCCCCTTGTAAATATTCAGCGGTCATTAGCAGTGACACCAGTATTAAACTGCCTAAATAGCTGAGCCTTAAGAACCATTTCCAAGGCTTGCCTTGAACAATCCAAGCGGCACCGATATTGAGCACCAAGAGATAGCTGAACAAGCGCCACAATGAAGAAGCATCTGAGCTGGCAATAAATGGGGCGATGAATCCACCCAGCAATGCAATAAAGGCTAATACCTGAGAATTTTGTTTGATCGCACGATAACCCACAAATAACACAGCAAACACACAAGCAATTAACGTCGGAACCCAACCAACCAGTTCGTATACAACATGGCTTGCAAACCAAGTTGCTAACCAAATCGCAAACCCTGTACCTTGCAAAACATGGCCATACATTGCTCGTCTTTGACTAAGCTTTGCGCCGAGTAACGCTATGCCAAGGCCTGCAAGTCCCATGGACCAGAGCCGTGCCGTTAGGCTGAACAACCCAATATCCGCGGTATATTTTGCAAGAAATACCGCGCCAAAAATCAAAATAATTGCACCGATTTTCGCCGTTAAATGGGTGGATAACTGCCGTTCAAGCCAAGAGGGAGATTCCGGTGTTTTTATATATTCATCGGCGGGTTGGCTTTGAGAATCTGGTTCAACGGGTTGAGCCTGTATAGAGGTAACTTCAATGGCTTGATGGACTACTTCTGAGTATGCATTGGTTAACGCTTCTTCATATTCTTCCGGTCTAGCGCTTTCGTTTATTTGTTCAGAATTTTTGGACTCATTATCCGCAATGGGCTTTTCTATTTGGCGTTCGGCACTGGTTTTAACCTTTATTGAAAGTTCTAAAACCCGACTCTCCAACGTTTTAATACGACGGAACAGTAAAGGGACGCCGACGAGAGCCAAGCCCCAAGCGACTAAAATGAGGATACCGAGAACAAAAAATATGAGCTCTTCCATGAATCGACCTATATTATTAATTTATTGGAACCACTGCCCTGACCACTCTAACGCACCAACCTTAAACTCCGCAAACACTGATTGGCCGTCGTGTAACCCAAGCCGATCCCAAGACCAATGCGATACAATTGCCCAGAAGCCTGTTTCACCTAACGTTAGCCAAACCTTAAAATGATCACTACCATGTTGTTGATGAGAATCAATGGTCACGTTGAGCCGATTAACCAACGATGTTTGAGCGCGATCGGCTAACGAAATACTGACTGAACTTGCATCTAGGGTAAAACGCGCCAAACCAGGCTGCCACCATTCGGGTTGCTCCGCGTATAAGGTTTGCCCTTCCAGCGTTGAGGCTAAAAATTGATGCTCAAGTTCAACGCAATGGCAAGTTAGGGTTGTTTTTAGTTGGCCCCCTAGTTGTTGATTTAATACATTAAATAGTGGCTGTATTGCTTTCGTTTTAAGATCTTCTACAACCACGACCTCACGACAAAGCATTCGTAACGGCTTATCCTGGTGGCTGGCCAGAATAAATCCAGAATTCGTTAAATGACTGTAGTCATCTATGACTCGACAAGCTTGGAGTACATTCTCTCGATCTAAAGAAGCGAACGACTCATCCAGCAATAATAATTTTGGCTGGCAAAACAACGCTCTTATTAACGCTACTCGCTGTTGCTGCCCGCCTGAAAGGTCGCTGCACTTTTTATTCAGCAGCTCCGTGATACCCAGCCAAGAGATCCAATCATTGAAGGGTAAATCAGCGTACCTTTGGTGGCGATGTTCGGCTGAAAAAGCAAAGGTTTGTGACACAGTTTGATGAGCAAACATGACAGGCTGTTGATGCAAATAACTGCAAGAGCGCTGCCAAGGGTGTAATGATTGAAAGCTGCCGTGTTCGGATAACTCAGATTCAAAACCCGCAATAGATCTCAGCAAGGTAGTTTTACCCGCACCACTGCTCCCCACTAATGCAATGCGACTATTGGCCTGCCATTCAATTTGCATATCGACATCCGTTTGTGCCCGCATACCCGATACAGAATGTTTCATTAAATGCCCACCTTGACAGCCGCGAACCGGTTCCAACGATATAAACTAAATAAGGTAATTAAAGAAGTTATCACCAACCCGGCGGCCAACCAGTGTGCTTCTTGAATGCGAGAGCTTTCAACCTGATCAAACAACAAAATTGACAAAACTTGCGTTTGCCCCGGTATGTTACCGCCAATCATTAAAACAACGCCAAACTCACCAACCGTATGGGCGAACCCAAGCACCGAAGCAGCAATAAGACCGGGACGAGCTAAGGGGAGTTGAATTGTCCAAAATGTTTGCCAGCTGTTCGCACCTAACGTAAAAGCGGCTTCACGAACCTGTTTGGATTGAGCTTCAAAGGTACGTTGCAGCGGCTGGACTACGAAAGGAAGTGAATACAACACGGAGCCAAGCACTAATCCAGAAAAACTGAAGGCTAAGGGTTGATCAAACACATTCATCCACCAACGACCCAAGATATGATTAGGCGACATCCAGATGAGCAAGTAAAACCCCAATACTGTTGGAGGCAGCACGAGCGGCAATGCGACGATCGCTTCTAGGATGGGTTTGAAAGACGATCGGGTTTTAGCTAACCAATGCGACAAAGGCAAACACATTAACAACAAAACCGCCGTTGTTAACAAAGCCAGCTTAAGGGTGAGCAAAATGGCATCAATAATCATATCAGTACTTAATGAGTCGAATCAGCCATACTATACCCATACTTTTGATACAGTTCTAAAACCTTTGGTGATGTTAGGTATTTTACAAAGGTTTGGCTAACAGGTGTATCGTTCAAAACCACGCCCGCCTGCTCTACGAGTTCGTACAAAGATTGTGGAATCGGTGTACTTGGCAAGTTAAGGGCGACCGATGCTGACACGATGCCTGTGGGCGCTAGTCTTAAATTTAAATATTGCTGCGCTTGCATCACATTATTGGCCAATACTTTTTCACCTTGATAGTTAATCGACACTAGCACTTGCTCGGCTGCAACACCAAAAGGCGCTACTTTTGCATTTGCGATGATGACTCTTTGTTTAGATTGAAGGATATCTTCTAATTTTTTTAGGACAGGATCTGTTGAGACGAAAACTAATTCACCTTTTGCATAGATGAATACCGACTCTTCAGATAACTTCAGTTTTTCTTGTAATGCTCGTGGCCGCTGTTTGTCGGCAGAAAGAAAGACATCAAATGGCGCACCATGCAGACTTTGTTGATACAACGTACCGGTAGACGCAGAAGAAACAGTGAGCGCTATGCCTGTTTCTTTTTCAAATTCAATGGCTAATTCATCTAGCACAGGTCTAAAGCTAGCGGTCACTGCAATATGCAAAGACTCAGCTTGAGTTTGAGCCAACAAAAGTAATAGGCAAAATAAAGTGGTTATTCTTTTGATTGCCATTGCTTCACTATTTCGCTATCGGAGTCACGAGAGGAGACCCATCGCGCTCCTTGATCAGTATGTTCTTTTTTCCAAAAAGGGGCTTCGGTTTTTAAGTAATCCATAATGTATTGTGCTCCATCAAAAGAATCGTGACGATGCGGCGATGATACGGCTACAAATACAATTTGATCACTAGGTGCTAATGTTCCTACTCGATGAACCACGTTTACTCGAGTCAGCTGCCATTGAGCACATGCCCTATCAATTATTTGGTGCAAGGCTTTTTCTGTCATACCAGGATAATGCTCTAGGGTCATGGTATAAACATCATCGCCTTCATTAACATCCCGTACTCGGCCAACAAAAAATACTATGGCTCCGTCTTGAGCATTACCAGAACACAGTTTTTCGTATTCTTTCTGAACAACAAAGTCTTCTTTTTGGATGCTTACCCAACGCATACTAACCACCTGTAACCGGCGGAAATAAAGCAACTTCATCACCCGCTTTAATGGTTACATCGCCGCTTACCATCTGATGATTGACCGCTTTTAGCAACTGACCGTCTAAAAACGACGCCCACTGAGGGTGCTTAGAAACCAGGTAATCAGTTAAGGAAGACAGCGTTGTCACCTCACTGCACGGAATGTCTAATTCGCTGACGCCAACTTCTTCTCGTAATTTAGCAAAGAACTTTAAGGTAAAATAATTCATGATTCGCCTACCCAATGACCTGTCTTCCCGCCTATTTTTTCAAGCACTTTTAAACCCTCTATCTTCATGCCTGGGTCAACCGCTTTGCACATATCAAAAAGGGTCAAAGATGTTACAGATGCTGCCGTTAAGGCTTCCATTTCTACGCCAGTTTTACCTTCGAGCTTGCAATAGGATTCTATACGAACTCGGTTTTGGTCAGCTTGCAGCTCTAGATCGACAGCCACTTTACTGAGTAGCAATGGATGGCATAAGGGAATCAATTGGCTCGTATTTTTTGCCGCCATAATGCCAGCAACCCGAGACACGCCAAAAATATCACCTTTATGATGGTTACCAGCTTCAATCAATGCAATGGCGTCCGCATTCATATAAACAAAAGCCTCGGCTCGCGCCTCTCTCACGCTCGAAGCCTTATTGGCCACATCAACCATATTAGCTTCACCACTTTGATTTACGTGCGAAAACTGACTCATGCTCTTGTCTCGCATAATTCGGTCTTGGTGTCTTTTAAATGCATAACAAAATTACAAGGTTTAGCGCGCGCGTCTAATTGAGTTTCCAAAATACCATCCCAAGCCGTACGGCAAGCGCCCGTTGAACCAGGCATACAAACTACTAAGGTGCCATTCGTAATACCTGCAAGCGCTCTAGATTGAACCGTAGAAGTACCGATGTCTTCATAAGATAGCTGACGAAACAGTTCGCCAAAACCATCTACTTGTTTTTCGAGTAAAACCTTTACAGCCTCTGGCGTTGAATCTCGCCCAGTAAACCCAGTTCCACCTGTAATCAACACGACCTGAGCATCGCTCGAAGCGATCCATTTAGAAACCTGATAGCGAATCTGATAAACATCGTCTTTTTCTATGCGCCGCTCTATGACTTTATGCCCAGCTTTTTGCGCACGTTCAACAAGCAATGCACCTGATGTATCACTCGATTCGTCGCGTGTGTCCGAAACGGTTAAAACAGCAATGTTTAATGGTTCAAATGCTTTTGCAGCATGACTCATGTGGCGTTCCTTTTTACAGTCTATTCAACGGCAATGACTTTTTGCCATTCTTCCGGGGTATTAATATTGTTCAGTTCTTGCTTTGCATGGGTTGCCGGCATCCAATGACCACCAAGTTCTTCAATCAAAGCGTATACCGATCGTTTACCATTTTTGCTTTGTAACCATTCGGTTAAAATATCACGTACTTTGGCCGTATTTTGCAGATACAATGGCAACGGCGCATGATCAAATGCTACTGGCACTTTTTGCCTTTGACCTTCATGAAATAGCTGAGCCACGAGCTCAATGGGTAACTTTGGCATATCCACAGGTGTCACAACCCAATGAAGAATTGCCTGATGTTGGTTAAGCGCGGCATCGATGCCAGCTAAAGGACCTAAATAGCCAGGATACCTGTCTTTTAGTTGGCATATTACTCGATAGCCAGCCTCTTTAAAGCGATCCACTTGCCAATTGAGCAACGTTTGTCCTTTATAAATTAATTGGCTTTTATCTTGTTTCATTCGTCGGCTTTGCCCGCCGGATAACACCAATACAGCGCGAGTCATACTAACCGCCAATTTGACTTAAATTTTGCATAGCGCCACTGTTATGATTCAACAAATCGTGGCCTAATTTTTTATCGGAAACATGGCCTTGAATGGCTTCGATTAACGTCTCAATAGGAATATTAGGCGCTAAAAAAGGTCGCAGATCTACGCCCTGCTCGGCAAATAAGCACAGATGCATTTTCCCTAAACTAGAAACTCTTAGGCGGTTACAGGTAGCACAAAAGTCTTTACTGTAAGGCATGATTAAGCCCATGCGCCCTTTATAATCTGGGTGCCAAAATTCTTGCGCTGGCCCTGCGGCTTGATCTTGAATAACCGATTGCCAATTGTCATCGAGGAGTTGTTGTTTTATGGCACCACCACTACGATGGTATTGGCGAAAGAAAACGTCTTGGTCGGCCGTTTCCATCACTTCTATAAATCGAAAAGTCGCCGGGTTTGATTTTAGCCATTCAAAAATTGGAGACAGATTATCGTTCACACCTTTCATTAAAACGGCATTTACCTTTACCTTGATACCTAAAGAAATGGCAGATTCGATACCGGCCATAATCTCATCAATCCGATCATGACCTGTTACCGATTTAAACGTTTTCTTATCGAGAGAATCAATAGAAACGTTTAACTGATCTAAACCGCTTCGGTGCCATTCATGTATATTCTTATCTAATTTATAGCCGTTCGTCGTTAGCGCTACTTTTTTTATACCCGAAGTTGCCTTAATTGAACTGATGATGTCGGGGAGATCTTTTCTTAAACTAGGCTCACCACCGGTAATGCGTACTTTTTCAGTACCCAATTTTGCGAAGGCTTGAACTGTTTTTGAGATTTCAGGCGCGCTGAGAAAAGCATCTTCAGGTAAGCCTTTATAACCTTCAGGCAGGCAATAAGTGCATCTAAAGTTGCAAACATCGGTTATAGACAAGCGCAAGTAATAAAACCTACGCCCAAAGGAATCTTGTAACATTATTCACCTTTCCAATTGTCGGGAGGCAACCGTATTTCTACAGATTACCCTGTCGCACTCAGTGCGAGGCTATAGACTCATATCAGTTGGACTTAGAGTGATATAGCTCGGTGTTGATGAGTATAGAATACTCCTATTAACCTTAACTTTAATACCTATTTAGAGGTAAATACATGTTTTTAAATCAATAAAGTCAATTTTACCGATGTTTCTGTTATTTAAGCCTAGATCATAAAAAAGGGAGGTGACACGAATGCCCCTCCCTATTTAGTTTCGCTGCTAATTGTTAGCGGCTCAAAACAATTGAATTATTGTCGATTATAGCGATACAAAGTTTGCTCACCTTCTTGGTTATCTAAGCAATAGAAGCCACCTTGATCAACGGTCAAAATCGTGCAGTTAAAATCGAAAGGATCTTCTTCAACCCACTCACTTTCGCAGGTATCTCGGTATTGATAAACTTCACCCGTTTGCTTAATCGCATTAAATTGACGCACCCAACTGTAAGTTAACTGAGTAGACTCACAACTATTGGTCTCATCATAATCAAAATAACGCCCAGTCCCATCATTATTGATTACTTCGCCACCTGCGCTAACCCAACTGCAATCGTAGTCCAAATAAGAAACCGTGTACTCACCCTCTACGGCACCATAAGCGCTTTGCATATTGGTCATGTCCATATTAATTGACCAACTAGAGCTAAAGCCTTGCTCGGTGAAGCCTTCCGTTGCCGATAGATGCAATGGAATTTGCCCCATCATTAAGGCCGCAGTATAAAGCTCAGTACATTCTTCCCCAGAACCCATTGTTTCTTGATACTGGCTATAAGGAATAGCCGCAGACATCATTAAATCAGCAACACCAGGATAGCTGAGCGAAAATGAAGCTAAGCCATTTTTTTCAAGTGCTTCTGATTCGATAGAGGTTGCAACATCAGCGCTTTTCTCACCAGAGTACACAACTATGTGGTTGCCTTTTAGGGCGACATACACAGGCATGGGTATACCAATCTCTTCTAGTGAAACCGGGGTACCGTCAGTTGGAATTTCAAACCCTTGAAACATAGGTACATAACTGGTCAACAAAGAAATCAGCAGTTCAGGCTTTTCGGTAGATACCGTCACGATAGCATCGACACTGCCACCCATAGGCAGAGTATCATCGGCTACAACATCAAATATTCCGATACTTGAACCTTGCAACCCTTGAGCCATACCCGTGAACATGGCCAATATTGCAGGGCTAGTAGACTGCAAATTTTGTTGCATTTCGACTAACGCACTACATTCGAACTCAGCCGTAGTAAACATTGTCCAAAGCTCTGTTAACACGGGCGTCAGCTTATTGATGTCTATGCCCAGCGCGAATCCTGCGACCAAATTTTCATTGTTAACAACATAGCTAGGTAAAAAGCCTTCAAGCATCGTCAATTGTTCTAAGGTTTTCGAATGCTTTATTTCGGTGGTGTAGTTCAGTTTGGCGGACAAAACGCCATCTTCAGCCTCTACTTCATGAGCGCCAAAAACAACTCTTGGCACCCCTGCAACCAATGACATTACATCTGGCTTACATTGATTCCAAGAAGGCTCCATAGGAATGCTTTTGCCCGATAAGGCTTCAAGCTGCGCTTTTGCAAGTGAATCCTCATTAAAAAATGCTTCAGCCGTTTGAACGAAGCTTAAATAGCCTCTGAAATACTCATCATAATCGTAGTGCTCTTCTAGCGATTCCCAAGTATCTTCAGAAAGCGCTTGCGCGGGCTTCGCTAAACCAAATCGCAGCGCAATCGCGTCATCATTGTCGGCATGTGTGAATGCTGAAATCGTTAAAATGCCGTCTGCAACAAGAAACCCGATAGATAAAAGCTGATCGTCGTTATTCTCAATTCGAATCGTCGTCAACGTCTGATCTTTGATGGATTTTTCAGATAACTCGAAATTAGATACCTGCGCAGCTGAGGTTAAGTAGTCAATAAAGGTGGATTCATCTTCAACGGCGACTCTCATGACAGGAAAAATGCCATTTAAGTAAACCACTGACGCGCCTTCAGGGTCTAACCCGTAACGATCCATGACTGCCATACCGCCTTCGCTGGCGGTAGCGTAGTAATCATCAATAATTGCGGCTAAAAACTCAGCCGTGGGGCCGTCATCTAGGTCGGTCACCATGCTTGAAAGCTCTTTACCCATGGTGCGAAGGTCCATTCCTTCGAGCATGTCATCGCCCAAAACAACCATTTCCTTGGTGCTTATTGAACCGAAGAACAGTGGCGTTGAGGCTGGAATATATTCCAGCATGCTTTCTATTGAGTTTTTATCGGACTTTAACCAACCAAACAAATCTAACGCTTGGCTATGTACCGATGTTAACGATATCGCCGCAGCGATGACCGTAGTTTGTATGAAGCTCCTCTTCATAACGACTCCTTTTTAAAGTGATGCACCATTCTAGCGCAATAAAAATAGTACAGCTGAAATCAGCTAGGCAGACATCATAAAGAGAAATTCCCTTCGATTAAATGGGGTAGGTCGCAAAAATGATTTACTTTTCTTCAGATTAATACTTCTTGGTGCATCTCATCGGTACGCCAGTCGATAGCCGAGCGATTATTTCGGGTTAAGTAATCATTAGTACGGCTAAAGTGCCTACAGCCAAACCAGCCTCGATAAGCTGATAAGGGCGAAGGATGAGGGGCTTGGAGGATTAAATGTTGAGATTCATCGATTAGCTGTGCTTTTTGTTGAGCAAAGCCTCCCCACAATAAGAAGACACAGTGTGATAGCCTTTGGCTGACGGTTGAAATAATAGCATCGGTCATTGTTTCCCAGCCGCATTCTTGATGTGAACCCGCAAGCCCCTTTTCAACGGTTAAAGACGCGTTTATCAATAACACGCCCTGTGCAACCCAACGCTCAAGATTTCCCGTTTGATTGTGTATGCCACAATCGGATGCTATTTCCTTAAACATATTTCTTAAACTCGGTGGCACTTTGCAATTCGAAGGCACCGAAAAGCTCAGGCCTTGCGCTTGCCCTTCGCCATGATAAGGATCTTGCCCAACAATCACGACCTTAACTTGATCTAAGGGTAAATCATTGATTGCTCTAAACCATTGCGCTTGTGGCGGGAAAACAACAGCGCCCTGCTTTATGCGATCATTTAAAAAACATTCAATTTTTGAAAATGCGTCTGGATTAAGTTTTTCTTTCAGCACGGATTTCCAGCTTGGCTCCGTAATCAAAGACAGCAGTGAGTCTACTTGCATAACTTCACCAGCGCTCTTCGTGAAATTTTGCCAGACAACATGGCATCGATCCGATCTGAAACATCTTCCAACTTAATTTCTTCGCACAATTCTGTTAACAAGTTTAAGCGCCAATGACTGGCAAACTTTGCAAATACTCTCGTCCTATCGGCCAATGTGGCTGTGGCACTGGCCACTCCTAATAGATTCACATGACGTAAAATAAATGGGTAAATATCGAGAGGAATAGAAGTCCCTCCCACAATCCCGCATGCCGCGACGGATCCGCCATACTTTAACGATTTTAAAATATTTACTAAGGTATCTTGCCCAACCGTATCAATGGCTGCATCAAACGACTCAGGCAATAGGGCTTTTGGTTTTGCGAAACTTAAATCATTTCTATCGATAACCTTTTGAGCACCAATTTGCATTAACCATTCGCTTTGCTCTGGCTTTCCGCTAGATGCGGTCACTTGATACCCCAAGGTAGACAATAAGTGAATGGCTAAACTTCCTACACCGCCAGTAGCCCCTGTCACCAATACGTTAGCATGTTTCCCTGAAAATCCATTTTGCAATAATTTTTCGACACAATAGCCAGCCGTTAAACCCGCTGTTCCAATGCGCATGGCATCACTGAGTGAAATACCCTTTGGCAATCGAACCACCCAATCTTTTGGCACTCGAATATATTCGCTCAGCCCTCCGTGGGTATTCATCCCTAAATCAAAACCAATAACAACAACAGGCTCTCCCGTTTCAAATGTCCCAGATGAATCAGACTGTACAATTCCTGACGCATCGATTCCTGGGGTATGTGGGTAATGACGCGTAATGCCCGTATGACCATTTGCAGACAATGCATCTTTAAAATTGATCCCTGAATAATGAACTTGAATCAATACTTCATGGTCCGGTAAATCTTCTAAGGTTAGTGTTTCTATTCGCCTTACAATGTGATCGTTTTCTACATGAACACGTAAAGATTGAAACTCTGTCATGTCAGCACCCTATTTTTTTACTATGATTTTGGCTTTGTTGTCATGTGATTCTACAACAATCATCTACAGATAAAAGGAAAGCAAATATGAATAGGTTAGTTTCAACGACAATGAGTATTATTGTCAGCTCCGCTTTCGTTACCGGAGCATTGGCTCATGACGGTGCTACCGGCGTTGTTAAGCAACGAATGGATGCTATGTCTGCCATTGGTAATGCCAATAAATCACTTTCTAATATTGCTCGTGGTCGTGCAGATTTTGATCTCGACACGGTTACCAGTGCTGCGGCTAGCATTGCTGAACACTCACAAGCTAGTGCGCTTGAGTTCTTTGTTGAAGGCACTGAAGGAGGAGTCAGTGATGCTAAGGCTGAAATTTGGCAAGATTGGGAAAAGTTCTCCGGCTTAATGACCGACCTCAACAGGGCGGCGGTTAGTTTATCGCAAATTAGTGCTCAAGATGAATTTGCTGCGGCTTACAAAGACGTAACCGCTACATGTGGGTCTTGCCATAAAGCCTTTAGAGCGAAATAAAAAAAAGGCGCCTTAGGCGCCCTTTTTTTTCCTCTATTTTAATAGCACATTTATGGTTTTAAATGCAGCGTCGAGGTCGTGTAGTCACGAACTTCCTTTAACAGTTCTGGGTTTTCAGCCAGAGATTGGCCATAAGATGGAATCATCTCTTTGAGCTTGGCTTGCCACTCAGGCGTTGCAACCTTGTCTTTAAAAGCGGCTTCAATTATTTCAACCATAGTTTGTACGGCCGTTGATGCGCCAGGTGAAGCACCTAATAAACAACACAAACTATTATCGGCTGAACGAATAACTTCTGTACCAAATTCTAGTTTACCGCCTGTTTTTGGATCGTTTTTAATAATCTGAACTCTTTGCCCAGCATATGATAAATGCCAGTCTTCAGATTTAGCTTCTGGGAAGTATCGTTTCAAAGATTCAATACGGCTTTCATGAGATTGCAGTACTTCGCTAATGAGGTACTTTGTTAAATCTATATTTCGCAATCCAACTTGCACCATTGGAACAATGTTGTTGAAGCGTACAGATGAGATCAAATCTAAGATTGAGCCTTTCTTTAAAAACTTCATGGTAAAGCCAGCAAAAGGTCCAAATAACAACGCTTTTTCGCCTTCAATGACACGAGTATCTAAATGAGGCACTGACATTGGCGGTGCTCCAATTGGCGCTTTGCCATATACCTTTGCATGATGCTGCTCGACAATTTCAGGCTTTCGGCAAACCAACCACTGCCCGCTTACCGGGAACCCACCGTAACCGTTACCTTCATCAATACCAGCGGCTTGCAATAATTTCAGCGATGCCCCACCCGCACCTAAAAATACAAATTTGGCATTAATATATTCACCGCCACTTTCGTATAGGTTATTGGCCTCAACTGACCAACCGTTATCGCCACGCTTCCGAATATCAGTCACCTTATGACCAACCATTAACTCGAAACCATGCATTTTACTTAATTGGAAGATAAGGTCGCGAGTGACCGCACCAAAATCGACATCAGAGCCGTGTTGAATTCGAGTTCCAGCCACTTTCTCATTTGGATCACGGCCAGCCATGACCAATGGCATCCATTCTTCGAGTACAGTTCGATCTTCTGTGTACTCCATTTCCGCAAATAGTGGGTGTGCACTTAAGGTTTCATATCGTTTACGTAAAAACTCAACGTTTTCCTCGCCCCAAACAAAGGATTCGTGAGGAGTACGATTGATAAAGTGCTCAGGCTCTGGAAAGATTTCTTTTTTTACGAGGTATGACCAAAACTGTAACGATGTTTCAAAGGCTTCATTGATTTTTAAAGCTTTAGAAGTATCAATTACACCATTGTTAAGCGGCGTGTAATTAAGTTCACAATAAGCCGCGTGACCCGTTCCGGCATTGTTCCAGCCATCAGAACTTTCTTGTGCAACTTTCTCACCTTGCTCAATCATTAATATCTGGATATTAGGGTCAAGTTGCTTAAGCAGCATTCCCAAGGTGGCACTCATGACACCACCACCGACTAACAATACATCTACTGAACGTACACTCATCAATACCGCCCTTACTTAGTCAAACCAACGCCAAACTGTTCGATAGTTATACAGTTAAGCATCTATTTTTAAGATTTGGGCTGATTATACGGATTAAGTCACAAAAGTCTTGATGAATGGATGAAATACCCATCATACATTTGGGTTATAATGCTAAATGAATATACAGCATTTTAAATTCATATAGTGTGCTCAAGCGCTATCAACGGCTTTATTCTGAACTGTATCCTTCATAGTCGGGGGCTAAATCCGAAAATTTCGAGTATTGCCCTTGGAATGCAAGACGAACCGTTCCAATTGGCCCGTTACGTTGCTTTCCGATGATGATTTCAGCTGTTCCCTTATCTTGAGAGTCTTCGTTGTACACTTCATCTCGATAAATAAAGGTAATGAGGTCGGCGTCCTGCTCAATTGCACCCGATTCACGTAAATCAGATGCTATGGGGCGTTTATTCGGTCTTTGTTCTAATGATCGGTTTAGCTGTGAAAGCGCAATGACTGGGCAATCAAACTCTTTAGCCAGCGCCTTCAAAGAGCGTGATATTTCAGAAATCTCATTAGTTCTACCCTCGGTATAGCCTTTGATACTCATCAATTGAAGGTAATCGATCATCACCAACCCAATGTCACCGTGTTCGCGTGCTAAGCGTCTTATTCGGGAGCGCATGTCTGAAGGCGATAGCCCTGCAGTGTCATCCACAAACAATTTTTTATCTTTCATCAGGTTAATCGCTTTCGCAAGCTTAGGGTAATCATCATCTTGTAGCTTACCGGTTGAAACCCTTCCTAAATCTATTCGACCCAGTGAAGCAAAAGAACGATTAACCAATTGTTCGGAGGGCATTTCTAAGCTAAACACAACCACGGATTTATCCTGGTTGAGAAACGCCTCCTCCACTAGATTCATGGCGAATGTGGTTTTACCCATGGCCGGTCGGGCAGCAACAATGATCAATTCACCGCCTTTAAAGCCTTTGGTCATTTTATCTAAGTCACTGAAACCAGAGGACACACCGACAATGTCGGAATCTTGCTTTGCAAGTTCTTCGATTCTTTTTAACGCGGCATCGGCCAGCGGGTTGATGTGCTCTAAGCCACCCTGATTAGGCCGGTCTTCAGCAATTTGAAATACCGCTCGTTCTGCATTATCTAGAATAGCACTCGCGTCTAAGCCTCTCGGATCATAAGCCTTACCCGCTATATCATTGGCGACAGTGATGAGTTGACGTAATAAACTGCGTTCATGAACAATTTTAGCGTACGCCACTAAATTAGATATGGACGGCGTGTTTTCGGCTAAATCCGATAAATACAGCATGCCTCCAACGGCTTCAAGCTGTTTCTCTTTCTCTAGCGATTCACCTAAGGTAATTACGTCCATTGGCGAAGAGGATTCAGCCAATTTAATCATCATTCGATATATTTGACGATGCTCATTGCGGAAAAAGTCATCGGGAACCAGCAGTTCAGAAATATTGTCCCACTGGCTGTTATCGACCATCAAGGCACCGAGAACCGATTGCTCAGCTTCGATCGAGTGCGGTGGTGCTTTTATTTGGGAAACTTCTGGATCATCTAGGATCAGATCATCGTCTTGCAATTCGGTCATTCAGGTCACTCGTCTATATAGTCGAATAAAATAAGGCGAGAAAGTCTAACCTAATCGTTACGGCTGCGCCACGCTAACTCTGTGTATCGTTCCTCGATAGCTCACGACGTAGAGTTCGCCCTGTTCGTCGGTTCCAAATGCAGAGGGGTTTGGGATACGACCGGTTTTGACCGCTGAGTTACCAGGGTTATCGCTATCTAGCATCCAGATTTGCCCACTGACAAAATCAGCAAAGAGATACCACCCTTGCAACTGAGGATAATCGGACCCTCGATAGACGACCCCACCGGTGATGGATTGGCCGTCTCGGTGGTTATACTCAAACACGGGCTCAAGGAGGTTGAGTTGTGCATCTTTTTCAGGCTTAAACTCATGGGTACCTTCAAATAAACGCCAACCGTAGTTCCCTCCTTTTTCTATAACATTAACTTCCTCCCAAGCATTTTGCCCTACATCACCCAGCCATAACTGCCCTGTTTTAGTATCAAAACTCATCCGCCAAGGGTTTCTTAATCCATAAGCCCAAACCCTCGGATCAGCATTAGGTGTATTTATAAATGGATTGTCCTTGCTTGCCTGGCCTGACGTATCTACTCGCAATATTTTACCCAAGGGCGAGTTTAAATTTTGCGCAACGTTCTTAGGGTCTCCGGCGCTTCCACCATCACCAGTAGCAATATATAGCTGGTGATCTGGACCAAAGCTCAGCATCCCACCATTGTGATTACTATAGGGTTGTTGAATTTCCAAAAGCACCTGTTCACTTTGCTCTTGGGGCATATCGGCGTTGTTATCAAACGTCGCTGTAAAGCGTGAAATCACAGATCTGCGTGGGGATTTCGCCGAATAATAAACGTAAAAATGGCCATTGGCTGCATAATCAGGATCAAAGGCTAAGCCAAGCAGGCCTTCCTCCCCTCCTGTTGAAATTTGATTGGTCGTAGACTTTGACAGGTCAAAAAAAACCGATGCTTGTTTGACAGACGGATCGTTGTCGAAAGCTAAAACACGCCCACCCTGCTCGACAACAAAAAGCTGGTTTCGGCCATCGTTAGCATGTGTTATCAAAATCGGTTGATTAAATTGAAGGCCTCCAAAGGCGCGTTCAAATGCAACGGTTGGCTGGGCAATGCAATTCCAAGAAACCAAAGACAAGCAAAGTAACATTAACCGTTTCATGGCAAGAGACCTTATAAAATTTAGCCTCCACTGTAGCTTAGGTCTAATATTTTTCAACAAAGCGCTAAAACCTCTGAGCTGACTAGTCATGGTACATTGGCCAGCACGCTCAATTTAGCGACTTATCTATGTAACACCAAAACGATTAACGTTTTTGTCTAAAATTCTTATGGCAACTTGAACAAGCATCACCAACCGGCCCCATAGCGGCTTTAAGTGCGTCTACACCTTTTCCGGCTTCAGCCTCAAGGCTGGTGCTAGCCATGGCCAGTTCATTGAAAATATTCCCGGCTTCAGGCCAAGTTGACCAAATCTCTTTTTTAGCCACGGTGCCTTCGTGACTGTCTAAGTCGGAGCCTGCTGGCCACATTGAACCATTATTCATACTGGCCGCTAGGCTTACATTTCGTGCGGCAATGGTAGCTTGCTCAGCATCATAGGGTACTTTGCCTCGCACCATAGCCGCGAGCATGCCATTGTTATAAGCCAATATTTGCATAAATGCCTGTCGAGCTTTGATTTCACTCTCATACTCATCGGCATGAGCCGCGACTGAGGCTAAAAGTGCACAAATGCACAAGGTTAAAACCGTTTTACTAATATTCATAAGGATCTCTCTTTACAAGTTATCTTTTTTGTTTGATTGTCCAGCGACCATAAAGAGTTTAGTCTTATTTAGACTTGTCACAATTCCAAATAATTGCACAGGGGTTATGCATAAATGCACAGCGAGTTACACGCTATAGATTGGACAGAAGTGCAAACGTTGATCTGCGTCGCACAGCTCGGTTCTCTTTCTGCGGCATCAAGAGCGCTGGGGGTGAATCACTCTACTGTTTTAAGGCGTATTCAGTCTTTCGAGCAAAAACACCATGTACAGCTATTTATACGATCTCAAACCGGCTATGAGCTTTCTCGGCACGGCCAAGTATTATTACAAGGCCACGAACAAATAGAACAAATGATGCTAGGCCTACAAAGGAGAGTTCATGACTTTGACTCAGAGCTACAGGGCCCCATTACGGTAACAACGACAGAAAACCTGTTTAGATCATACTTAAGCAAACCGCTGTTAAGTTTTGCTCGTATTTACCCAATGATTGAACTGGATTTACTGATTTCAAATCAAATCGTTGATATCGATCATTTAGAGGCAGACATTGCCATTCGGCCTAGTGCGCAAGTTCCAGAGTCGTCTTTCGGCTTTGAATTATTTTCACTTCAATTTTACGCTTACGCCCCCAAAGAAAAGCTTACTGAAATCGATGCTGAGGTGCCATTCGAATATGAGCACTGGGTCGGCTATTCGGGTCACCTAAAAAACGCCCGCATTGGCAAAATTTTACAAGACAATTTGAAACACAGGCTTACCATCAGCGCAAATAACTTTGATGGCGTAGCCGCTGCCGCCAATGACGGCCTAGGGCTAGCACTGCTGCCATCCTTCATTGGTAATGCTCAACCTAATTTAACAAAAGTGAATAATATAATTTACTTTGAAACGCCTGTATTCGCCTTAGCCCCTGAGGACTTATCAGTCTCGCGCCGAGTAAATGCCTTATTAAACTATTTAAACAGTTGCTTTCAAGGTGACTAGTGAATACCGCGCCTCTGCAACATTTCTGAAGCATCTAAGTACATCGATCTTTCTGATTTCAATGCTTGAAAGCACCTAGCATTATCAACATGGGGTAATAACCTAATCGAAATTCTCGCCTATTCATGAATGGCACTCTTAAATAAGACAGATGACTGGCAATTTACAAGAGTTGACTCTAAGTTGAACTCTAAGGCGCTCTTCAATCTAGGGCCTTCAAAAGCAAATAAAATAAAAATAATAAATTCTCGGTAACCTTTTACATGTGGTTATCGTTCATTGCTGGAGAAAATCATGTTCGTGCGTGTTGCCACCCTATTTTTTACTGTCGTTGCAATTAGCTTGGTGCTGTTCATCTGGCTTAAATCACCAAGTCATGAAACACCCTTGTCTTCTAAAACTGAGATCATAGACGAATCATCTTCACAAGAAACGACTACGACGCAAACGGTACACACACAAAAAAAGGCCAATTCAAATGCGCCGGCGAAAGAGCAACCCGACACGATTATCGAAACCCCGCTTTCGGAGCAATATGCACAAGTAGCCACTCGCTTTGAACAAGCTATCCAGTACCCAAGTCAATCTTTGCCAATTTTTGATCCTTCAGCGATCACCAAATATCGACCTAACATTGCTGCGCCTATTAGTTTTGAAAAAGACAATGTTGTGCTTTCGATGCAAAGCGACTATTTGCGATACAAAACCAATCAAGCCATCACCGGGAACGTGTCGGTTCAAGGCATCAAAGGTGCTGAAATTTCATTGAGCTTAATACAACAAGGTCAGGTTATTGCGATCAAAACGACCCAGGTATCTGAACATAAGCAAGCATTTTCATTCCCGCCTTTAGGTCAGAGCTGGCAGTTAGATGAAATTCAATTAGTGGCAACGCTTAAATCCGGCAATCAAGAATGGATTGTTTCAACGCCGATTCAACGTGATAAAAGCAATCAACAAAGTGCACGCTTAAACAGCGTCGAGTCTAGCCAGGTAAAAGGCGCTTGGCTGGTAATTCCGATAGCGCTTGATATTCATATGGAGGGGTTCTACCGCATTGAAGCCAATCTGTATTCTGCAACAGACAACCGGCCACTATTGCATTTAACAACAGAGGATGAACTACCAAAAGGCTCACAAACAGTTCAACTGGCCGCTCATATAAGTGCACTCAAAGCCATGAATGATGAAGGTGATTATATATTGCAAGATCTTGTCCTAGAGCAAATGCCATCACCGCCGAACTTTGAGGTTAGCCAAGGCATCGTTTCCTTAGAATCGATTTCTGTAAACGGACACCCATTCTCTAGTTATAAAGATGAGCCTTATCAAGATGAGGAAGCATTGGCTCGTTTGGAATTTTTACAATCCATGTCTAACCCTTAAAGATTCTGTTCGTCGCGGGGGAGCCAGGCAGTACCCTATGATGATAAACCCAAGGCAAAGGACGATGCCGATTAAAACCAATAATAACAATAGGCAAAAAAATGAAAATAAAGAACATAAGATTAAAGTTAATCACTGTATTTTCAGTGTTACTCTTATCTATGGCTCATGCCGACGTTGGTGGTAAAAACGTCATCTTGATTCATGGTTTTAACCCTTTCCATATAGTTTCGCCTCCTAGTGACAATGGTAAGGCCGATGCGATGAATTACTGGAAAGACATCAACCCTGCGTTTGTTCGTCAGGGCGGCCAAAACAGTAACATTATTCATTGGCCGTCTCACAAAAGGTTAACAGGGTCTGGTGGCATCATCAGTATTGTGCAACCGCAAATCCAGGCATTACTGAATGAAAACTACTGTGCCGATCAATGTGTCATTGTCACGCATTCCACTGGTGATTTGGTGGCCCGGTTTTTAGTTAAAAATAAAACCTCTATCTTTGGTTCAGCTCAAGCGAGCAAGCTAAAAATAGCCGCGGTAATTGACTTAGCCGGTGCCGGTGGCGGTACTGAATTAGCAAACTTTGGTGTGGGTATTTCTAATGGGGTTAACTTTGGCGGCAGCATCATTAGCGGTCTACTAGAATATGCTGGGTTTTATTTTAGGTTTGGCTTAGATGTGGGTGTAATGAATGACTTGCAGACCTCGGTTGCACGTAATCATGCAACTAACGGGTTTCCTGCTGTGCCTCATTTGCGTGTAGCGGGAACCGGCAGTGAAGTATTTGGTTTTGCCACACACCCGATCATTCACGGTGCGGACGATTCCGTCGTACCTTTACACAGCGCATGTGGTGCCGCCTATGCAAGCAGCTACGATTCGTGTAGCAGAGATACGCGCCCAGATGGCAAACTTACCTATGTCAGCAAAGCACCTTCGGCTAGCCAGCTTTATGATTATCATTACCCTATAATCATGAGCGAGGGTATTGCCCACAACGAAATGCAAACCAATAAAACAGGCAATACGATGACATCGATCCGTTCAGTCGAGGCGACTTATAAAAACGGCAACGCCTATACTCAAGCCATTAATATCGATGATTATGAAAAACGCGAATGGTGGGATTGGTGGTCTAAGTATCGTTATATTTCAGGGTCTAAATCTAATTCTGTGTCAACTATGCTAGTAAACTCTGTCATGTAATTCTAAAAGAAAAGGACCTTCGGTCCTTTTCTTTTTTATTATGTTAACGACACGCCGACTCGTCGATAACTCGAAACTCTACACGCCGATTTAAAGCACGGCCTTCTTTAGTATCATTGGTTGCTCTAGGTTTAGATTCACCATAACCGGTCGCAATTAACCTCTGTTCAGAAACACCTTGCTCTACTAAGAATGCTTTCACAGCATTTGCTCTGCGTTCAGAAAGGTCTAAGTTGTAAGCTTCGGAGGCACTACTATCTGAATGCGCTTGAATTTCTAATTTAATACGTTGATATTGCACTAAAGCTTCACTGGCTTCCAATAAAGCTGGGTAACTGGCCTTTGTAATAACATCGCTATCGACCTCAAAGCGAATTTCATCAATAGAGCCATTGAAGGTCGCGCAGGTTGCAATCGGTACAGGAGGCTCAATCAAATCTGGCACAACTTCTCGGTGTTCATCGTGTCGCCCGAAATACCTTGCTATGGAAATACCAATGATACTGGCATCATTGTCAAAGCTATCAAACTCAGCACGAACAAACCACTTAGGTGCAAAACGCCATTGTACGCCGCCGCCAATATTCAATTGCAGTGACGTTTGTTTCTCATAAGAAATACGGCTATCTGACACAGTATTTAAAATAGTTGAAAAACCAATACGCCCAAATACATCGACACGGCGTTTTGGTCCGAACAGATGGTAACTCGCCGATACGGTAGGGATTTTATAACTAATAGTTGCGTCTTTAAATGTACTGGCAATGGCAGGGTTATTATTTGTTAAGCCCGCTTCTCCTGTATCTACAAAGGATAACTCAGCTGACCAATGCGGTAAGATTCGTTGACCAACAAATATTTTATAGCCCCAGTCTCTGTCATCTTTAACATAAAACCCGCCTGAACTTCCCTCAGGAGCCACCTCTGTTGAGCCGCCACCGACACCGATATACCAACCCGGCAAATAGGTTAAATCACTCGAACTTAGCTCACCATGCAGTGTCTCGTCATAAGTTTGCCAAACCAAAACATCATCCGGAACAACGTAGGTAGCTGCAATTGAATCGTGCGCATACGCCTTGGGTAAACTAACGAACCCGATTCCACCTAACACCAGCGCCGTGAGTAACTTCACTCTCATCTTAGCCGGCGACCTTTTTACGAAACAACATCAACAACGGAATCAATAAAAAATATTCAGCGCCAAAACTACCAATACCAACACCGGATACCGCTGTTTTTAACGCGGGCATTTTTTGTAATCGATCATTAATGCCATCGTTATTAAAGTCACCATTTTCGACATCATCACTAAAGCCATCACCGTCGGTATCTACATCACGATAGGCAGGTAATCCGTCATTATCTATATCGATCAAATAGACCGACACACCCGCTTCACCACCTTCAATACGGCTATCAACGACGTCTAATAAGCCGTCGTGGTCACGATCTATTGTGCTATTAATTTGACCATTCTCATCCGCGTCTAGTGCTTCGAGCAACATTCCGATGGGCAACGATTCATGCAAATCAGTTAAACCATCGTTATCACTGTCTAAATCTAGGTAATCGGGCACCCCCTGCTTATCGGTATTCACCGGCTTAGCCGCAAGCGGAATACTATCGGCTACGCCGTCTTTATTTAAATCTACAAATACATCAATGACGCCGTCTAAATCTGCATCTATTTTGGTATTGCCTTGAAACTCAACACTGTCGGGTATTCCGTCATTGTCGCTATCAAGATCGAACATATCGGGCATTCCGTCTTTATCAGAATCGGCCAACGAAAAACCATCGTCGACACCATCATTATTTTCATCGAGCCCACCCGTTTGATCTACATCTATGGCATCGTCCAAGCCATCTTCATCTGTATCTAACCCGCTAAGTACAGGAAGGTGACCCGATTCGATTGAATCAAGAATCCCATCATTGTCGCTGTCTAAGTCTAGGTGGTCTGGCACACCATCCTTATCGGTATCGGTTGGCTCAAGTAGATCATCAATACCATTTTGGTTTTGGTCTACGCCATTCGTTTTATCAACATCAAGCGCATCAACAATGCCGTCGTTATCATGATCAAACCCTAGCAGCTTAGGGGAATCGAAATCTTCTAAGGTATCAGGGATCCCATCATTATCAGAATCTGTATCGAGGTAATCGGGGATACCATCAGAATCTGAATCGACAGTGCCTTCGATATAATCGGCAATACCGTCATGATCGGCATCAAATTGAGATAGATAAACGGTTGAGCTTAGGCTGTTTGCGCGAATAAACGCCCATGAGTCATACTGTGCATCACCCTTATCCATGATACCTATTACGATTTGGTTAGTGGTATTTGGGGTTACTTCCGCCACGCATCGAATTTTACGGGTAAAACCATCCATCTGAGTGGCGTATGGAGCCTTTGACTCTTCCTTCGCACCCGTTTCAGAGTTATAGCTGTGGCCTGGATCATTATTGAGATATAGCTCAGGGTTAGATGAAGGACCCGCCTCACCGTATACAGGGGGGTAATTGGCTCGGTCGTTTACCGTATCGATGCTGAATATTTTGTTATCTGGGGTTTTCGCACAGTTCTCACCATTCACTAAAATCACAAAACTGTCGTTAAATTTGGCGTGCACATACTCGTTATATTCTTCAGAGCCAAATATAAAATCTATAACTAAATAGTCATATTTAGGCTTAAAACTAATCGATAGTTTGGCAGGGTCTAAAATATTTGAGCCCAAATCGATATCATTTTTCTTCGCTTTATCAAAAATGGTGGATACTTTATCGCTGGTGTTTTTCACTGCAATGACATCAGTGACTTTACCTGTACTTAACACTAATCCGCGATCAAACTGATCTCCAAACAAAAACTGATAATCTGAGAACAAACCAAATTGAACGTTTTTACCCAGCAGCTGATAGTTATCGATGGAAATTTCACTGCCCACAAGAGAATCGACAATATCTTGATTAGTAACGGTACTGCCATTTTTAGAGACTACCGTTTCGGAGTACCCCAAAGGAGCCAAAAAAAACATTAGTAAGCCTATATAGCCGACTAATCGCATTGATAAAGAAGGGCGTAGTTCATCCATGTGGTAATTTCCAGTAGATATACAAAAAAACACCTAAATGATACCGAATTTCTGATGATTTTCTGATCTATTTTAGGAACTGGTTCACACATATGAACTTTTTACCCTACAAACCGCAACCAACTTAATTGAACCCAGAGTATATAAAATGGAGCAAGTTACCGTGAGCAGCCACCTATCGCGGTTAACGCTTACTTAAAGCTTTTCAAAGATAAGCAATATTTGTGAGGCTAACGGCAACCAAGGCTGTACTCGCAATTAGATTCAACACCGATACACATTTAAATTGGTCAATTTCTGTACTAAATACACTAAATAACCTAATGTTTAGGTGGCACAAAATAACAATAAGTCGTTTTTATTGTTAATTGCTCATCACGTCGTACTCATACGAACCGGAGGTTATTATGAAACGTCTTTACTACCTTACCGATAAAATAGAATTTGCCGAACACATCTCACAGGAGCTTACCAACAATGGTATAGATGCTCACCATATTCATGTATTAAGCAAAAATGAAGCAGGTGTGGTGACTCATCATTTGCACGGTCCCAATTTATTTGAAAGGAATGACTTTTTAAGGCGAGCCCTAATAGGCATGGTTACGGGTTTAATCGTAGCGATCGTCTCCATGTTTATCGCTAAATATTTACTGGGCTACAGTTTTACTGGACTGGCCCAATTTGCACTACTGCTACTTATTATGCTGTTTGGGACGTGGCTTGGTGGGTTCATTGGTTTCGCCACAGAAAACAAACACTTAAATCGATTTCACGACGAAATTGAAAAGGGTCGACACCTAATCATGATTGATGTTAAAGCAAACGAAGAACGCCTGGTTCATAAGATTGTAGAGCACCTAAATGAAGCTGACTTTAGTGGCGAAGATAAACATGTGTTGATTTAACTTTCTAATTTCACCAATCGAAAGACATAAAAAAAGCGCACCTAAGTGCGCTTTTTACAACCTAAATCGCTTATGCTTCAGCAACGACGATTAGGTGAATTTCTGATGTAACTTCTGGGTGAAGTTGCACTGCAATTTGGTATTCGCCAACTGCACGAATTGGGCCTTGAGGCATCTTAACTTCAGACTTCTCAATTTCAACGCCAGTTGCAGATACAAGATCAGCAACATCACGTGGACCAATCGAGCCGAAAAGCTTGCCTTCATCACCAGCATTCGCCGTCACAGTTAGCTCAACTTCAGCTAGCTGATCAGCACGCGCTTGTGCAGAAGCCAATTTTTCTTGCTCAGCTTTCATAAGCTCAGCACGACGATCTTCAAATAATTTTACGTTGTCAGCTGTTGCGACAACCGCTTTGCCTGTAGGGAAAAGGAAATTACGAGCAAAACCGCTTTTAACATTAACGGTATCGCCCAAAACGCCCATTTTACCAACTTTCTCAAGCAGGATAACTTCCATCTCGCTTACCTCATTCGTTGTTTGCCTGTGCGTCGTTTGGCAACCGCGATCGTAAATCGACCATGGCATCTATAATTGCCGCACAAACCAACACCGGTACAATGATTTGATTAAACAGTACTAGCCCGATATACATCGCCACTAACCACTGCCCACCTAATTTTGTTTTTGCAATCACCCCATGAACTAACGCAATACCTGCGAAAATCAATGGAATTCCAAACAGCATTACTGCTGCAGGTTCTGTGAACCACGATATCGCGATCACTCCAACCAATACAGCCACTTCTTGCCGGCTAAATCGCAAGTTATGCAATTCAGCGCGAAAACCACCTGGGTTATATAAACCCGCCTGCCAATAGCGACCTAACAACAGCATCAAATAGGATTCAAGCAACATCGACGTTAATATCAAGTACCCAGCAATTGACTTGGAACTCTCTATTAACTGCCACAAGGGTAAACTGGTGTCTCCCCCTGTTAAGGCGTCTTGCACGATATCCATGATGCTGCTGATTTGCTCTGAAAACATGATTTGTAGGCCATTGGCTAACAAAAATGCGGTAACAGAGCCCGCCAGCAGCGTAACACTCCACCTTTGCGTCGATCTAAGCACCAAAGCTAAAATCGTGACAAAAGGCAGCGCTAACAAAGGCAAAGGAATCCCTGACATTTGCCAAGAAATCATAGCGCCAACCATGGCCGCCGCTAAAATGCGCGTGCCTTGAGTAGTGCCATACCTTAAAGTCGTTAACGCAACCAATGCTGCGCTTAGCGCATACAACATTGGAATTGCAGCAAATAATGCTGCGAGAATGCCAGTGTGCAATGGGCTTTTCATCGCAAAGCGAGCAAGTCCTAGCACAATAACAACCTCCTCTTACTCAGATTACTTATGTGAATCTGTGTAAGACAACAAAGCAAGGTAGCGAGCGCGCTTGATGGCAGTAGCCAATTGACGCTGATATTTCGCACTAGTACCAGTAATACGACTAGGTACAATCTTGCCAGTTTCAGTGATGTAACCTTTTAAAAGATCAACATCTTTGTAATCTATCTCTGTAATGCCTTCTGCAGTGAAGCGGCAGAACTTACGACGACGGAAAAAACGTGCCATAGTAATAGCTCCTATTATTCTTCAGAAGCTGAATTATCTTCAGCAACATCAGCGGTGGCTTCATCTTCAGCGCGCGGTGCACGAGCAGCGGCCTGAGCTTCATCTTTCAACTTTTTCGCTTCAACAGACTTCATCATAGGCGAAGCGTCAGTTACAGCGTCTTTACGACGAATAACCATGCTACGAACGATCGCATCATTGAAACGGAAAGTGCTCTTAAGGTCTTCGATAGTTTCATCAGAAACTTCTACGTTCATTAATACGTAGTGAGCCTTGTGAACGTTTTGAATTGGGAAACCTAACTGACGACGGCCCCAATCTTCTTTGCGGTGGATAGTACCGTTAGCATCTGTAACAACAGCTGTGTAACGATCTACCATTGCAGGTACTTGCTCTGACTGGTCAGGATGAACCAGTAGAACGATTTCGTAATGGCGCATAAATGCTCCTTCCGGGTTAACAACCTCCCGAGGCTACTATAAAGCACACTCAGTAAGGTAAGGAGTAACGTGTTCTAATTATTTAAAACACAGTGTTCTCTACTCAGTTCGAGCAGAGGGCGGGCAGTTTATAGAATTCAGGCCTTTTAGTAAAGGTAATTTCAGCGCCAACAAAGAAAAACACGACCAAATTAAACACAAGGCAAACAACCTGTTCAATTTCAAATAAATGTCGGTTTTTTTTACACATAGATCAACTAAACCAAACGATCACACACAGGGAAACTATTGAAACCATATAATTAACACAAAACAGCTGTCGAGTATTTTTACACATCACCACCCAAGGCCTATAACTTCGACCAAACCCATCAGATATAGCCTGCAAAACTACTACAACCTATCATTTTGGCATATTTAGTGCTTGCCTGAACGGTCAATAATTATCAAAGGATACTTTTTACACGCATGAAAGCACTTAAAGCACTCTTTTGCGTCACGCTTCTTTCAATAACCACATCTGCATTCAGTGGCGTTATTGTAGACACGGTAGATGTAAACAAAGACATCGGCCACTGGAGTTATACTAAGTACGTCCATGATCTTTCTGATCATGATTTCATTTTAGGTAGCGCTATCTCTGGTTCATTAGCCATTAGCATCCAAGACGATAACGACAAGTATTTCGAAAAAGCATTTTTTATTATCGAAAAACTAGATTTTGACTCTGAAGGCTGGACGTATGGCCAAAGCTACTATGATGACGAATTAGGCATCAACGCTATAGGCGAGTTAAACAAAGACGGTCAATTACGAATTAAGATTGCATCTATTTGGGGTGATTTTAAAGTCGGCACTTCCGTACTGACTGTAATTACTGAAGTTCCAGAGCCCGCTTCTTTAGCATTATTTACGCTTGGCATTGCATCGCTGTTCGGGTTACGAAGAAGAAAGAACATAACTGCATAACAAAAAAAAGCGACCCTAGGGTCGCTTTTTTTGCTATTAGCTCTGCACTACTTGGTGATCACTGAATCGATTACGTGAATCACACCGTTAGAAGTCTCGATATCTGTCGCGATGACTTTCGCACCATTCACAAACACTTCACCACCGCTCACTTTAATATTAAGAACTCGACCAGTAATGGTGACCGCTTGATAAATACCAACGACATCCGCAGCCATTTTCTTACCAGCAATTACATGTAAACCTAGCACTTCTGTTAAAGCTTCTTCATCGGCTACCAATGCATTCAGTGTTTCACTTGGGATTTTTGCAAACGCCTCATCATTCGGAGCGAAGACAGTGAATGGACCGTCTTCTTTCAATTTATCCACTAAGTCGGCCGCCTGAACTGCGGTGACTAAGGTTGTAAAACTGCCTGCGGCTACCGCCGTATCGACGATATCATTTTTACTCATATGACCATCGGCGAAAGAAGCCGTAGAAAAAGTCAAAGAGACTGCAAGTAAGGCTGAAGATAATAAAGTTAATGTTTTCATTGCGTAAGTCCTATCGTTCTTGTTGGGTTCGGGAGTTATACGACCCCACCAAAAGAAACGGATCAAAATTTTTCAATAAAAATTAAACTTTATACTCAATAGCCCCTAACTCTACAGATGAAACATCGGACAATTCCATCACTAATGGCGGTAGAGGGCACGCTAAACATTCGGCCAATACCCTTAACGCTTCATATTCACGAAAAGCAATCTGTCCATTAGATTCAACAATATCGGCACATGCTTGCAGAATATTCTTACGCCACATAAAACTAACATTGTCTAACTTATCTAACGCGACTGCCACTGTGTCAAAACCGATTGGTTCAACGAGCTCTTTTTGTTGATAATTAATCTGATAACGCGCGCATACACGCTCGCGCATCTGCTCTGCTTTTTCTTTATTAGGATTTAACTCTACCAATGCACGAAACAAAACATCGAGCTCAGTTTTATAACCATCAATTTTTGAACTTAAGTGTTTATGTTGTTTTGCCGAGCCGGGCATTAATCGAAGTTTGGTGAGCGATAAGGTCACCCACTCAACAAAATCGACTCGCCCATCCAGTGTAACCAATTGCTCCAAGCGATCTATAAAAACAAGTTGCTCTTGCTCAGTCATCCGCTTCAATACGGGCATAGACATTTCTAGCAAAGGAAGCCTAAGTTGTTCGTCCATATCCCGAGCAAAAGGCCACATCTTTTGCAATGTATCCACTACTTCAGGGTCTAGCTGTTTTATCTCATTTAAAATGGCCTGTTGCTTACCTTGACTTCCCAGTAGTACCTGGCAATAAATATAACTGCGCGCGCCTGTGCTTTGATGCACCCAAATTTTCACCTGCTCTGGAATGTGTCGATGCATATTACGAGCGTACTCAACATGATCGGGGGTCACCTGACCGACCATCGTTGCAAAGCTTGCTGCAGCCATAGTCGATTCGAACACGTCAGGGGCAGATCTAGAAATACTTTCTTGAGCCGTTTCTTCTTTGCGCCGCTTTGCTCTATAGCGCGCAAAAAATGTAGCATCAATGCGCTTTATGCGATCTGGAATAGGAGGGTGAGTAGAAAGTTTTTGCGATAAAGAAACAGATTCGCCAAAGCAAAAGTGCGACATATCTTCCGCGTGCTTGTGATTCAGTAATGAACCATCCGTCGCTTTTTGAATTTCATACAGGGCGCCCGCTATGCCATCTGGATTTCGTGTAAATTGAACTGAACTTGCATCGGCTAAATATTCCCTTTGCCGTGACACAGCGGCTTTAATCATTCGCCCAACTAATACGCCAATATACCCCACCAGCATCAACGCAGCGCCTACGCCTATAAACGCAATTTGAGACTTACTATTATCGCGAGAACGCCCAGAATACAAACTAGACTCCAAAAAGAAGCGACCGACCTGCCCCAATAAAATCAGCCCACCTAAAGAGGCCATAAGCCGAATATTAAGGCGCATATCACCATTTAAAATATGCGAGTATTCATGGCCAATGACACCTTGAAGCTGATCACGCGTCAATTGAGTTAATGCACCCTTAGTCACCACCATCACGGCCTGATCGACCTGATACCCCGCTACAAACGCATTAATGCCCTGCTCGTTTTCCATAACGTAAAGCTCAGGTATGGGCATACCTGCAGCAATGGCCATTTCTTCACTGACGTTTACATAGGTGGTTACATCATCATCTTTAGCTAATTTAGACACGGGCGTGGCACCGGCCCACTCGGCTACCTTTCGGCCGCCGCCCTGAAGCTCTAGAAAGCGAAAAACGGTACCCATTAGCACAACGACAAGCACACCAACCGATACTTGCCAGTTTAAATTCGACTGCCACCAGCGCTGAAATGCCTGCCCAAAACCGCTTTCACTAACGGTTAGGTTTACTTGCGCAGGGGTTGGTTGGTTCATGACATTCGGTAACGTCACGCTCATCACATTCACGTCAGGAGACGTAATAAGCCAAAAAGCAACAAAGCCCACTAAATTAACAGCCACCAATGTGGCTAACAGCCCTAAGCAGAATAATAATACCAATTGCCCGGTTTTTTTACGGGCTTTATCTTGATGTTCGAAAAAGTCCATCGTATCCCTACACCACAATACTCGTTAGGCTAACCGACATTATTGGTTAGCCCATACATTAGTAGAAGCTTGCTAACTAGAATGAAACTTTGGGGGCTTGTTTTGCTTCTGGGTTCTCCAGCTCAAACATGGCTGCATCTTTAAACCCGCTAACATTAGCAATTATGTTATTAGGGAAAGACTCTTTATAAGTTTGAAAATTCATGACCCCGTCGTTATAAGCCTGACGTGCAAAGGCCACTTTATTCTCGGTACTTTCTAAGCTTTCCATTAAATCAGCCATAGTCGCATCGGCTTTTAAATCAGGATAATCTTCAGACACTGCAAACAAACGGCCCAATGCACCTGAAAGCATACCTTCTGCCTGTGAAAGTTTACCCATCAAGGAGCCATCGCTTGGATCTGCTGAGGCGGCCTTTTGAGCAGAAACAGCCTGGTTTCGCGCAGAAATAACGCCTTCAAGCGTCTCTTTTTCATGCGCTAAGTATGTCTTAGCCGTTTCAACCAAGTTTGGGATCAAATCGTGACGTCGCTGTAACTGAACGTCTATTTGAGAAAACGCATTTTTAACACGGTTGCGCAACGCAACTAGCTTGTTATAAATGGAAACAAAAAAGACCACCAACAAAATTGGCAAGCCCCAAGTTATAATTGTACCTATCGAAATATCCATACTATTCCCTCAATAATCGTCTTAATAACTCACTCAATGGAGTCAATGTTAAAAAGTGTATCAGCAAAGACTAATAGCGTCTCTAATTGGCCTAATAAGTGTGACTTCTGACTAATGAACCAAAACTGAGCAATTATTCAACCATATAGACACAAAATTATCTAAGCTATTGAAATACCTTAAAAAAATTAAATTCATTAGTTGACAGCCATTAAAATCTAAGGATAATACGCGTCCGTTGTTGAGGCTATATAGCTCAGTTGGTTAGAGCACAGCATTCATAATGCTGGGGTCGCTGGTTCAAGTCCAGCTATAGCCACCAATTACTACTGGTCCGTCGCCAAGCGGTAAGGCACCGGGTTTTGATCCCGTCATTCGCAGGTTCGATCCCTGCCGGACCAGCCATTTTCTATCAAGGCTTGAGAAATGCATCATTTTTCTCTAACCTTCACCCTGCTAGGGTTATTTCCTAGCCATTGCAACACTCTCTATAATGGTCCGTCGCCAAGCGGTAAGGCACCGGGTTTTGATCCCGTCATTCGCAGGTTCGATCCCTGCCGGACCAGCCATTTTTGAGACAGCGCCACTTTAGCGTCAGCCTAGTCGTTTCACCCATCCTTTCAGCACTTTATATTTCTATTACTTTCTCTATTGCTGCTAAAAGAAACACTCAAAATTTCAACGACTTTCATCGCCTACGCTCCAAAAGCCCATTGACGGTTGTTACTTTAAACCACGTGTTGAATGTCGCAGTTTTAAGGTTTCACACTTACCTCTCTGCGCCTGTCGGGTTATTATCAAGATTACAACGAACACTGAATAAGCGAGTTATCATGTCACCTTTAATCAGCGTCACCCACTTTTTTGAGCTTTCAAAATCTAGCGACAATTTAATAATTTTGGATTGCCGTTCAGATCTTTCCGACCGCGCAAATGCCGTTAAACTCTATAACGAAGGGCATATTCTCAACGCCTTACACGCACATTTAGAAGATGACCTATCCGGACCGATCATTACTGGAAAAACGAGCCGTCACCCGCTGCCTTCAAAAGAAAACTGGCAAGCAACCCTTCAACGTTGGGGCGTTGAAAAAAGCTCAACGGTGGTTGTATACGATCAAAGCAATAATATGTTTTCGGCTCGCGCTTGGTGGATGTTGAGATGGGCTGGTATTACAAATGTTTTGGTTCTGGATGGCGGTTTGAACGCCTGGCTCAACGCTGGCCACCCTATTTCTACTCTAGCGCCTAGCCCATCACCATCGTCGATTCAAATTGAACTTGCCAATTGGGTCATTACGGCCGAAGACATTCCTAGCTTGCAAGCACAAATGTTAGATGCACGAGCTTTACCTCGTTATGCCGGCGAAACTGAGCCGCTTGATGGCAAAGCTGGTCATATTCCGAGCGCACAGAATGCAGATTTTAGTAAAAACCTAACCTCTGAAGGTTTCTTTCAACCTAAAGAAGTTTTACATCAACGTTTCGCTCAATGCCGTGATGATGTGATCTGTTATTGCGGCTCTGGCGTTACGGCTTGTCACAACATATTAGCATTTGATATTGCTGGCCTTCCAATGCCCAAGCTCTATGCAGGTAGCTGGAGCGAGTGGATAACCGACCCAAATCGCCCTATCGCCACAGGAATAGAAGGGGAAGCATTATGAAACAATGGATATCTGCGCTGCTGTTAAGCACCTTCATGATGGCCGCATTTGGGCAAAATCATTTTAACGTGCTGGTTTACCACCATGTTTCGGAGTCTTCACCGGCCAGTACCTCTGTGAGTCCAGAACAGTTTCGAGAACACCTGGCCTTTTTTAAAAGCAACAATTACCCCGTTGTATCGCTCAAAGACGCGTTAGCTGCTATCGAGTCAGGGGATGCATTGCCTCAAAACGCGATCGCCATTACCTTTGATGACGCATACCGAAGCATTTACCTCAATGCATTCCCCTTATTAAAGGAATTTAACTACCCGTTTACCATCTTTGCGGCTACGGACCCCATAGATCAAAACTTTAATGACATGCTGAGCTGGGACCAGCTGCGTGAAATGAAGAAATGGGGGGCTGTCATTGCAAACCATACTCAAGATCATGCTTATCTCGTTCGGCACAGAAGTTTAGATGCAACATGGAAATTGCAGACTCGCCAGAATATCGAACACGCACAGCAGCGTTTAATTGACGAGCTTGGTTCAGATATACCGAAATGGTTAGCCTATCCATATGGTGAATTCAGTCAATCACTGCAAGATCTGCTCAGTGATATGGGGTATGTCGGTTTTGCTCAGCATTCTGGCGGCATCAATAAAGACAGCCCTAGAACGGCGCTGCCTCGATTTGCGGCCGCCGGCATCTATGCAAACACCAAAACACTGGCCACCAAAATTGAATCGTTGCCCATGCCGATCAGTGAAAGTGATCTGTCAGATATGCTAACCGACGATTCGCAACCTTTGTTTCGGGCGAGCATTACCAACATGGACGATATGAGCCGAGTATTGAACTGCTTTGTCGATGGTAGCTGGCATGAAGTTAAGTGGACAGGAACGCAAAGTTTTGAATTAGTCAGTGAACAGCCGTTAAGCCCTGGTCGGCATCGTTATAACTGTACGGCGAAAAGTAAATCGATGAATGCGTATTATTGGTATTCGAAGCCATGGCTCATTCAATAACAGAATGAGCCATATAGGTTGGTTTAATCGGGTATCTCGTAATCGAGTACTTCGACCCAATCATTGCTCTCAGGTAGGCGCTCCCATACCGTGCCTACTTGGGACATTTCAACGAGTTCTGAAATAGTAGGATCTAAGCGCTCTAAACAATCAAGCGGAGCGACACAGGCCGCGTTTTCTTCCATCAGAAATTCGTCGGTTTCTAATCCGCTATAAAACCGGAAACCAGTGTCATTTACGTGCTGAGGATCTTCTTTATAGAAGAATCGTATCGGCATCGGACTTTCATTTAGAATCATGCTAGATGCTAAGCATAGGTGACCCGTTGACGATGATTCTGGGCGAAGTTCGTTAATCATACAAAGTAAAACCTTAATAACCGTAATACAAAAGGGCGGCGGATTATAAGTAAACAATTTGAAATTGCACCCCTGTTTTTTAGTTGATTTAAATTAACTTTAAAGCCACGTTGAAAATCAATCAGTTAGGCGTGTTATTTTTTGTAACTATTCTGGAGAAAAAGATGAAGCATTGGTGTGCCGTTATTTTATTTACCTTACTTTCAGCCCCCTTAATAGGCTGGCAACTAAGTAAGCAGTCACTCACTGCCGACAGCCCAAGTGATGGCTTAAGTGATGATCAAATAAACTGGTTAAATCGCCTTTCTTCTTTGGTCGAAGCTGAAAATAAGCAGCTAGAATCCCACTGGAGCAAAGCCCATTCAATGCTTGGAAACTCAGTTTTACAACAGCAAAATGGAACCTGGCTTTTAAACAAGATGCATCGCTATGGCATGTGGAAAAACGGTGTTCCAACAAAGATATCCGATGACAGCATAAAAGAATTGTTAAAGCTCATGGCGCCAGTTGCGCCAAGCATTGTACTAGCTCAGGCCATTCACAGCAGTGATTGGGGCCGCACACCGCAAGCTAGGGTCGCCAATAACCTGTTTAACATAAGGTGCTATACACCTGAATGTGGCCTGTTAGATAATCAGCTAACCGCCCATACGCAATGGAAGATATTTAATCACCCATCGGCTTCTGTGCGCTGGTATTTAGAAAAGGGTCTAACCGGAGCGGAATTTTCTGAATTTAGATCCGATCGCTTTAAAATGTTGATGCGAGGCGCAAATATGCCAGGACAATGGTTCAAACCCACCTTACCAAAACACATTCACACCACCATTGAGGAATACCAGCTGAATTACTGGGATACGGTTTCACAATAAAATGAAACGTCCGAAGCCTAAGCGGATCGATAGTCCGCCTTTAACTGATTGAAGTTGGCGACCACTTCATCCATTAAGGCTTTATCAAAAGGTTGAATACCACTGACAATGAGTTTTTTATCCCCTTTACCAACAATGCGATCTCCATCTTTAATCGCAAAAATGAAGTGGACATCACCACGTTTGCCATTGACTTCTAATGTGGAATCGACCAATTCAAGGGAGGGTTGAGCAATATCAAGCGTATCTAAATTAAAAGACATACTCTCGTATATCACCAAAGGGCGCTTAGGGTTAAACATCACCTGATGTTTATCAAGTAATGGCACTAATATGTATGGAAAATTCTGACCTGAAAATTCAACGTAATTCCTGACGAACTCGCTAATGAGCGCTTCGTTTTCTGTGACCGCCCCCGAATGCTCAATAGTCGTATAGAGCTTATCGTTTTCATCTTTCAGCTCTATAGTACCGGCCGCTTTGTTTGGAAAAACGATGGGTAAATCACGACCCACCATGCCCGAGAAAGATACTTTCATATTTTGACTGAGACCGTACTTGGAAAGAGATATTGCAAACAGCAAATCTCCTGGTACGCAAAACCGCTTAGCGTCGGGATCGTGAATCGGATTAAAATCACCCGCAATTTCTTTCGCAAAACGACTGGCTTGCTCAGCCGAAATGATAACTTTTTGGCCTTTTGCGGTATGAAACTCATCTAAAAACACACTTAACCCCTTCTAAAACAATAATTGAACCGATTTTTGGTCACATAGGCACTATAGTGCCGAGCTCTGCAAGTTTATAAAGGCAACAGGAAAGATAAGATTTGTGAATTTGAGTTAACGACCACTCAGCGGCAAACTTGCAACACCACATCATGCTCATTTAAAACTGAAACAATGTTGTCGCTTGGCACAAGATCTGTAAACAGCATATCGGCATCGGCCAAATTGCCTAATCGCACCATGGCTTTACGATCGAATTTGCTGTGATCTGCGGCTAAAAATACCTTGCGGCTATGCTCAATTATAGATTTTGCCACCCTAACTTCTCGATAATCAAAATCGAGCAAGGTACCGTCTTCGTCAATTGAGCTGATGCCGATGATGCCGTAATCAAGTTTGAATTGCTCAATAAAATCGAGAGTGGCTTCCCCTACAATTCCGCCATCTGTTGCCCTCACCTCACCACTGGTCACAATAACCCGAAAATCTTGCTTTTGGCTCATTATAGAAGCGACATGAAGACTGTTGGTGATGATTTGCAGACCCTTATGTTGCATAAGCGCTTGGGCAATAGTTTCGGTGGTCGTGCCGATGTTTATAAACACACTGGCATTGTCTGGGATATGGCGAGCTATGGTTGTTGCTATCGCAAGCTTTTCGCTATGGTTCATAATCTTTCGATCACCATAAGCGACATTTTCGGTAGAATTTATGGTTTTGGCTGCGCCATGCAAGCGGCGCAGCTTTTGAAGTTTGTCGAGCAATGTTAAATCGCGCCGAATGGTTTGCACCGTAACTCCGTACCGCGCCACCATGTCTTCAACCTTTACGGAACCTTCCGCTTCAACCCATCTAACGATGCTATGCTGGCGGCTGTTGAGGTCTTCGTTAATCAAGCATCACCTTTTACATTCACATTACAACTATTGACCCGAAGAAGGACCGGCGACTGCAGTGATTCGTGCATCGAGCGCTTCTATTTGTTTTGTGAGTGTCAGCAGGCGTTTGTTTGTTTCTAACCGTGAGGCACTGATTGAGCCTAAGTCGCCTTGCAGTTGCGACATCTGATTTGCAAACTGTGCATCATTGTCCGTGAGTAAACCCTGCTCAACTAGCAAGTTTTCTTGAGCAAAGCGTACACTCACTATTTGCTCTTCTAACTCTTCCAAAGACACGTTTGCAAGTTGGTCTTCGACACGTTGTACAGCCGACTGGGCTGAATTTAATTCTTGCTGTTGCTGGTCGAGCTGAGTCTTTAATTGGCCGATGACCTCCGTGCGAGCGTCTGCGTTGGATGAAAGCGTTGTCACAGTTGATTCCAAAGAACCTAACTGATCTTTTAGAGCCGAGAGTGTTTTATCTAAAGATTTCAACTGCGCTTGGTTGTCTTCAATCCAAGCCTTATTTCGTTTATTCGTCACATCCCATAGCTTTCGTATCTCTGACATTTGCAAATCAGCATCGCTTTTTATCGCTTTAAACTGAGCATTGATGGCTGTTTCATTCATCGCTACTGATTCATCTGTTTGCGTAAGGGACTGCTCTAAAAAAACAATGCGATCATCCGCAAGAGACAATCGCTCTTCGTAACTGGCGATAGTCTGATGGAGGCTATACTGCTGCAATGCCAGATAGGCAATAGCGATTCCCCCAATAATCACCCACACGGCATTTAGCCAAGAGTGGTTACTGGCGGGTTTAGATTGGGTCGAACGAGAAGTCTCTGCCTTTGGCTTTGATTCTGATGCACGAGGTGTGGTGCGCACACGGATATCATCACGATCAGGCACCATTCTAGGTAAATCATTCGTCGGTTTTGAATCTGGCATAGTACTCAACTCAATATTATTAATAAGTACTATTATCAGAGCTTATGCTCTGAAGGGCAACTGTTGATGCCCTCAGACTAACCACTCTTTCAATTTTTGCTCTAAATGATCTTTGCGTACAGGTTTGGAAATGAAATCCTGCATGCCGGCATCAAAACAACTTTGCCGATCGAGGTCACTGTCGTTTGCACTGACGGCTATGATGCATGTATTGGCCAGTTCATCTTGACGAGCTCGGATAACTTGCGCCGTTTCCTGACCACTTAATCCGGGCATCAAACAATCCATTAAAATAAGATCCACCGGCTCAAGAGCCAGACGCTGCAAGGCCTCCTCACCTGAACCCACGCTATAGGAGTTAACGCCAATTTTCTTTAACATTCCCATAAGTATGCGTTGATTCACTTCGACATCATCTACTACCATTACCGATTTTTCGGCTAAATTAACCTCACCTTGCGCGCTTTGATTATCTAACATCCTTACCGGTGCTTCTAACGTAAATATGGCGCCACCGTCAGCTTTATTCGCCAGCGTTATTTGACCGTGTACAACGCGCACAAGATTTTTACAAATAAATAACCCAGAGGATTCCTCGGTCCATTTATCACCACTGTCTTCTTGAACGAACCAAGCTAAAATGTCTTCAGGTACGCCACTGCCCTGATCTTCAATTGAGCAACGTAAGGTGGGTGATGCTTCATTACCAGCTACATCTATCTTGACTCTGACGGTTCCTGCTTCGGTTGTATTAAAGGCATTTTCTAAAGCTATCCGAATAATTTTACGAATATGGAACCAATCTAAATCTAAGTATTGAGGCACTTCGGAAGCTACAGCACATTCAACTCGCTTTTCGGTACTGGTAAGGTGCTCGCTCCACGCTCGCATCAAACGATTGATTTCATTACGCACATTTGTTTTTTGATAAATGGGTCTTAAGTCGCCAGCGACAATCTGTGAGTAAGTCAATAAGTTATCGATTTGATAAAACAGTTCAGTTGCCGATTTATCAGCACCTATTACGTGTGTCGTGACACTATTATCTTTACTGTCTTCTAAATCTTCTTTCAATAATTGAATGTAACTCAAAAGTGCATGAATAGGCGTTTTAAGTTGATGGCTACTAGAGCGAAGGAAAGAGTCTTTCGCAGCCTCATTCCGAGCCGCCAGGTCTAAGGCCGCTTCAATTCGACGGAACGATTCAGCTTCTTGCTCGCTCGCTTTTTGTTCATTCATTCGAATTCGATAAGCCAATGCGAAAGAAAGTAAAATGGACTCTAATGTGACCCCTATTTCTCCGGCATGAAGCGAAATGAAATTCAAAGGCAGTGCACCTGCTATGGCTAAATTATAGGTCAACATACCAACGACCATAAATATCCAACTCAGTAAGAACAACCAAGAACCTGAACTTCCTTTGATTACAGCAATAATAGATAGTGTCGGCACCATTAATGTTAAAGCCAACATATAAAAGGTACTTAACTTCAAGGCCAGCGCTGGTGCCAGTGCGACAGCGATCACAATAAGCAATGGCGAATACGCAAACCAACGAAAGAAGCGGTCAAACTTCGGCAATATCTCGCTAATATTGAGGAAGTTTCGCGTAAATGCAAAAGCACCAAATAGAAATAGCCCTATAAATAAGTAACCTAAGTTGTTTTGTAAGGTGGCCGAGTTATACCAAAGGTATTTATAGCCCGTGCCACTTGAAAACACTAAAAACATAAAAATGCTGGCTAAATAAAGGGTGTACCAGCCGTAAGAGCTGATGCGCGTGCCTAAATACAAAAAACCATTGTACAGCGTCATCGCAATCATGATGCCAAACAACAGATATACGAAGGTTACTTCAAATAAAATGGCCTCAAGTAAGCTGCTAAGCTCACCGATCTCAATTGGAACCGCTAGCGGAGACTTCCCATAAATTTCAACCAAATAGGTTTGATTAGGGCGGTTTTCAAGCGGTAGTAAGAAATTCCGAATGGAAATACCGCGACTTTCAAATAATCTTGCATCCCCCGTTTCTTGTATTAACTGAATATTGATTTCGCCGGAAGAATCTCGGTTAACTTGATAAAGGTTGATGTAGTCTGTGACAGGGTTCCCTAGCTCTAACCAAATATTCTCGGCATCGCTATTAGCCTCTGTAAAGTCAACTGACAACCACAAATGGCTTTTTGTTTCGCCATAGCTTAGCCAACCTTCTACGGGTTCAAAGCTGGCGGATTTTTGAGCAACCTCTAGAGCCGTCATTTCGCCACTTGTGTCTTCGTACAAGCCAAGCCATTTGAAATTATTGATTAATTCTACTCTACTTTGAGCGGAAACATTGGCGCTCGCTACCATTAAAAATAGCGAAACACACATTAACTTGGCCATCAAACTGAAAAGATAACCTGCCTTTACTGCATTATTTGAATAATAAATCATGTGCACGGTAACCATATTTAGTTTTATAACTGTAGCTGAGAACTCATTCGTGTCCAACGCTGATAGAAAATTTTTTTTGGTGGGATTTGTACACAAAAGCGAAAAATTTACCCTTAATCTCCGCAAGTCACACTTTCTCGGGGTGTATAACCCATACAGTTATCTTATACTTGGCTTGAAATTAAACGCATCCGCCCTAATATTAGGGTGAGCAACAAATACAACCTATAACAAGGGAGAGCACCGATGGCTTTTGAATTGCCAGAACTACCTTATGCGATTGACGCATTAGCACCGCACATTTCAGCTGAAACACTTGAGTTTCACCACGGCAAACACCATGCAACCTACGTAACTAAGTTAAATGGTCTTATTCCGGGCACAGAGTTTGAAGGCAAAAGCTTAGAAGACATCATTAAATCGTCTTCTGGTGGCGTATTCAACAATGCAGCTCAGATTTGGAACCACACTTTTTACTGGAACAGCCTAAGCCCTAACGGTGGCAGCGAACCAACAGGTGCATTAGCTGATGCCATTAACGCTAAATGGGGCAGCTTTGCTGACTTCCAAGCCGCGTTTAATGACAAGGCTGTTAACAATTTCGGTTCTAGCTGGACTTGGTTAGTGAAAAACGCTGACGGTTCTTTAGATATCGTCAACACCAGCAATGCCGGCACGCCTATCACTGGTGACCAAACGCCTTTAATTACGGTTGATTTGTGGGAACACGCTTACTACATTGATTTCCGCAATCTACGTCCTAAATACCTAGAAGCATTCTGGGCGTTAGCGAACTGGGAGTTTGCAGCAGAGAACTTTGCTAAGTAATTGCAATTTCTCACCAAGAAGCCCGCGACAGCGGGCTTTTTTATGCCATTTTTTTATCGAGCTGACCAATCAGATCCACTAACCTTGGGCTGCTCACACCATCGGCTTTCAGTGCTTCTTCAGCATAAGGCTGCACATGAGCACCCTTCGGAAGCGGCAAATGAGCATCTACCAACGCATTTAGCCGTGCGATGTATATCCACTGCAACCATTCATACAGAGTGAGCGTGTCCATGCAAAATGGTAATTCACTGGCCAGCCTTTCTGGTTCTGGGGCAAGCGTTTGCCACTGATTTAGCCGCATCAATTCATCCTGCAGCTCACATAAGATTGATTTAACCTCTGCCGTCACTTTTTTTTACCTTACAACACCAAATTCTTAGGGGAAAATAGTACCTTAAACTTGGTGTGATCACAGTGAGTAGCGTAAAATACCTGTTTTTATTCTATGAGAAGGTCGTTCCATGACTGAGCCTAGTTTAGCGGGTTTCCTTGAACTCACTGGCGCAAAATTTTCCTGCTTCGATTTAAGTGTGCAGCTCAAAAAGCTACCGAAAAGCACTCTCGCTGATTTAGACGCGGGTAAGCCCTACTCTACTCCACACCTAAATTTTGCTTGGCTAGTTATATTACTGTGGAACCCAGAAAATAAAGACCAAAATAGTTTTTGGTTTCTCAAGTTACCACTTGATGAACAAGGTCAACTCAGCCCAGGAGTACACAGCGATTTGGTAAACCGTCTGTATCGGTCTGTACAAACACAAGATGAAAAAGAGCGACAGCGATTATTAACCGATCACCCGTACCAATTTTCACCCAACGAAGAAAAGAAAGCGGCTTTACATGCGCAGGCCAGTAAATTGCTGGCAAGCAAATCTAGCCAATTTTATGCGCCTGCCCTTGAGTTTTACACCGATGCAAACAGCCCACTGCAATGGCAGGCTCTGGGGTTACAGGGTATTTCCGATTTACTCGTGCGCCTTGATTCTGCCCAAGAGCAGGCCTTAATAAAGCAAATCCCACACTTGGACAGCGAACCATTTATAGCCTTAATGAATCAGATGGAGCACACAACACCGAGCACTCAACTTGTTGAGGCTGTTTTGAGTCGCTCTTCTATTTACACCCAAACTTCCGAGATGATCGCCGCCATTAGAGGGGTCTCACAAGCTAAAGCCAACAAGATGGTTCGCCCATTAATTGATCAAGGCTTGAAGTTTTTCGCGAATCAACTCGAACTGCTGTTAGCGATTATCACCCGTTACCCTCATTGGATGACCGATGTACAGTTTTCGGTGCCGGTGTTGGATCAATTAGCTCAATCAACTGATCAAGATGGCTTTCAAAAAATCATTCACCATTTGGCTATTTTGCCCGGCCTGCAAGGTATTGTTATGTCTCTTTTGGGTGCGCCTAACATTACGCCAGCCCTAGCCAATGCCCTGAGCATTATTATTCAACAACATAGAGTGCAAAAGTCTCATGTCCACTAATCATTGCCCTTGCGGAAGTGGAGAGCTGTATTCGATGTGCTGTGATCGCTATCACCACCAGGGAATGCTGCCAAAAACTGTAGAAGCTTTAATGCGCTCTCGATATAGCGCTTATGTTGTAGGTAATGCTGACTATGTGATGAAGACTTGGCTTAAAGAGCACCGCCCTGAGTTAAGCCGAAACGAGCTTTTAACCACCAAATGGATTCGTCTTGAGGTTATTTCTGCAAAGCAAGGGTTGAAGATAGGCTTTGTTGAGTTTAAAGCTTATTTTGAAGACGGAGATAAGGAGCGCTGCTTGCATGAGCACTCCTCTTTTCGAAAAATCAAGAATCGTTGGTTTTACGACCAAGCCGTAGACGAAGCTTAAAAATCTCCGGCTTCATTTAGCGCTTTTAATTGTTTAAGCAAGGTTGCAGGTAATTGTTTAATCACCAAATGCTCTTTTTCGGCATCAAACTCAATGGCGTTGCCGAGCGTATCATTGTTGAAACTGATCGACACTTCCTTGCTTTTACCGCTAAAGCGTATGAATTTTTTCAAGCTTTTTTGATCAGGTATAAAGTGCTCTTTAATGTCGGGCTTTTTCTCAAGTATAAAGCTCGATAACGAATCAGCGGCTGTGCTTTGGGTGTCATTCACCAGTTCATCTGAGATCGCCTGATAGGCCACCGTTTCACCGGCTTTAGATTGCTCGACACAAAACTCTGCCGCCTTCTTCTGATACGCCGCGCCCTTCTCTTTTGGCATGGTATCACTGAAGGCTTTCACAACGTCCATAAACACCTTCGTGTCTTGTGTTGGGCTTACCGTTTCTGTAAAACCAATATAATTGCATAACCCGGCTTGAAGTGCGCGATCACCAAACCCAAAGCTGACGGTAATGTATTTTTCAACACTGTCATCGGCCATATCCGATAAATTGATCTGTGCAGCAAAGCCGAGCTTACTAAAATCAATCACGCTGTTGCCATCGATGCCTAAGCTATCGGTAACGCTGAGCTCATCTTTGCTTTTAAACTGACATAACCAAAAAAACTCACCCTGCTCCAATGCTTCCTGAACCACCAGCCAATACCCTTGAGTAGATAATGACTCATCTTTGATCAGGCTCGCAAACGACTCCATAATTTGATGGCTCGCCTCTACAAAAGGTGTCTTACCGTCACTAACGTTACGAATGGCTTGGCTAATGGCACGACCCGTCTCATCAAACTGTCCATACTGCTTACTGCTACGGCCGTAAAATGAAGACTTAATTCGATAGACTAAATCTTCGACAGACTCGTTTAACGCCAGCTCTTGATCGTTTAAGTGAATATCAACATGGCTTTCGTTAATGGTTAGTCCGTGTACAACCGCATGTTTTATGGGCATATTTGCTCCTGAGGGCATCAATCAATGGTCAATGTTAAGTGGCGCTATTGTAGCTGGGTTCGTTGGTTTTTAAACGTTTCTTTAGCCAGAAACATCATAAACTTGCCCGGCTTCGAGCTTGCCAGATAACACTGCAGCTATATTGCCGGCAACCGTGGCTGGGCTAGCCAATTGCCCCGTTTCATGGGCTTGCTTAAACCAATCTACGTTTGAAAATTGTGCTTCGCTCGAGCTGCGAATAGTGGCTTGCATTTGAGTATCCATAATACCGGGGTTCAAAATAACCGGTGTTATCGGATTCGATTTCGAGCTCTGCTCTTGCGCGACCACGCGAATAAAATGCTCAACACCAGCTTTAGTAGCGCTGTACAAACTCCAGCCTTCAATGACGGACGTAGCCGCACCCGAGGAGACAAAGGCAATATTTTTGGGTGCTTCAACGGCTTGAAAATGCGTTTGAAAGCGGCCCATTATAGAAATGGGCAATGTTAAATTGACTTCTATATTTTGCCACCACTGCTTGGGTTCACTCATCGCAAGCTCGCCAATTGGCCCGATTTGCGCCGCGTTGATGATCAATACAATTTCCTGCCAAGGCTGTTTAGCAAGCTGAGCAAACTGTAGGTCGATGGTATCTATGGCCGTCTCTTTACGAGACATATCTAAGAAAACATGTTCCGGTTGCTGACCGCTACGACTGAACTCAACTATGTCATAGTCCAAATTTTTATAGTGGCTATAAAGCGCCTCACCTAACCCTGCAGAGCCGCCAACAAGTAGTAATAATTTTTTCATTTTATGCTGCCAATTAATAATATGAGCCGCACTTTATCACAGGCCATAAAAAACCCAAGCCTGAGCCAATCAGAACTTGGGTTATTAACAACTCTCTAACAAACGTTTAGATTACTCCCAGCCCGGAACACCCGTCATATCTGGTAGTTGATGCGCGATGCCTTTGTGGCAATCAATACAGGTTTTTTCACCTGTGGCTAGCGCTGTACTATGCTGATCAGAGGCTCTTGGGCTTTGGGCGGTAAAATCCATTGCATCAAATTCATGGCAATTACGGCACTCCAGTGAATCGTTTGCTTTGAATCTAGCCCATTCGTGTTCTGCCAACTCACGTCGTTTATCTAAGAACTTTTCACGCGTATTGATGGTGCCAAAAATCTTGCCCCACACCTCTTTAGACGCTTGCATTTTACGAGCTATTTTATAAGTCCACTCATGCGGAACATGGCAATCTGAGCACATGGCTCTAACGCCCGAGCGATTCGAGAAATGAATGGTTTCTTTTAACTCAGCGTATGGATTATCGGCCATTTCATGACAGCTAATGCAAAACTCTTCGGTGTTGGCATATTCTAAGGCTGTGTTAAAACCTCCCCAGAAAATCACCCCCGCGATGAACCCGGCCAAGGTTAAAAAACCAAGAGAGTAATGCACTGAAGGCTTTGCTAATACCTGCCAAAAGCCAATTATGAATACTTTAAGTTTTTGCCACATAACCGCTCCTTAGTGGTTCTCACCAGATTGACGAATAATTTCATCCATACTGATAAACTCATTGTCTAACAGCGGTTTTACATCGAGTTGCGATGCATGGCACTGAGTACAAAAATATCTATTTGGAGATACATCAGCCAAAAAGTTTCCATCTCGGTTCATAAAATGCGTGACCGAAATCATGGGCGCTTGCGAGTCGGCTACGCGTTGGCGGTTATGACACGACAAACACTTATTCACGTTTAAGTCGATCTGGTAACCATTAATTTTATGAGGCACGGTGGGTGGCGCCATTGGATAATCACGCGTTCTACGTAAGTCGTCGTTTTGTTCTTTTGCCATTCGAGGTGCATCATTGTTGTCTAACAACTCGGCTGGTCCTCGTAGAGTAGAGACTTCATTGTCGGCCACAGCGAGGCTTGCAAACAAAACCAGTGACACTAAGGTTGCTAATATCTTCATTTTATTCTCCTTAAGCTTTAGTCACTTTTACGGCGCATTTTTTGTAGTCGGTCTGTTTAGAGATCGGGTCGGTCGCGTCTAATGTGCATTTGTTAATAAGTTGGCTTGCATCAAACCAAGGCACATACACTAGCCCTTGAGGCGGCTTATTCCGCCCACGTGTCTCGACCCGTGTTCTAATTTCGCCGCGTCGGGAAACAACCTTGACTTCATCCCCGCGTCGCATGCCTCTGGCTTGGGCATCATCTGGATGCATATAACATAAGGCATCGGGAACGGCTTTATACAATTCAGGTACCCGTTGTGTCATCGACCCTGAATGCCAATGTTCTAAAACGCGGCCCGTTGAAAGCCATAGATCGAATTCATCATCTGGGCTTTCTGGCGGTGCTTCATACGGCAGTGCAAAAATAATCGCTCGACCATCGGGCTTTCCGTAAAAATGCACACCACGACCAGGCTCGACATAAGGGTCATACCCTTCACGGTAACGCCAAAGCGTTTCTTTACCGTTCACCACCGGCCAACGCAAGCCTCGCTCTTCATGATAGCGATCAAAGGGGGCTAAATCGTGGCCATGGTCACGACCAAACTGGGCATACTCCTCAAACAAACCTTTTTGTACATAAAAGCCAAAGGCTTCTGCTTCATCGTTTGCGTAATCGGAATAAACTTCGTCCATGCCATAGCGATCCACATTGCCGTTTCGATACAAAACGTCAAACAACGACTTACCTTTGTATTCTGGATTCGCGTCCAATAATTCAGCCGGCCAAACTTCGTCTGTTTGGAATCGTTTAGAAAACTCCATCAACTGCCATAAATCAGATTTCGCTTCACCTGGCGCGTTGGTTAGCTGGTGCCAAAACTGAGTGCGACGTTCGGCATTGCCGTAAGCGCCTTCTTTTTCTACCCACATTGCGGTTGGTAAAATTAAATCGGAGGCTTCACAGGTTACTGTTGGGTATGCATCTGAGGTGACAATAAAATTATCAGGGTTGCGGTAACCCGGGTAGGTTTCTTCCATCATGTTTGCCGCCGCTTGCATGTTGTTATTCACCTGCACCCAGTAACAGTTTATTTCACCGTCTTTTAATTTTCGGTTTTGTAGCGCTGCATGTGCACCGACTTTGGCCGGTACAGTACCCTCGGGTAAACGCCAAATTTCTTCAGCAAAAGCTCTGTGTTTTGGATTTGTCACCACCAAGTCAGCTGGCAGACGGTGTGCAAATGTACCTACTTCACGAGCCGTACCGCAGGCACTCGGTTGACCCGTTAATGAAAACGGACTGTTGCCAGGTTCTGAAATTTTTCCGGTGAGTAAATGCAAGTTGTAGATCATGTTGTTCATCCATACACCACGTGTGTGCTGGTTTACACCCATGGTCCATAAAGACATAACCTTCACATCTGGATTTGCATACAGCTCTGCCAGCTCTATCAAAGCCGACTCAGACACACCGGATTCTTTCGCTGCATAAGAAATGGTGTACGGCTTTAAAAACTCAGCGTAAGCGTTGAAGTCGATGCCTACTGAGCCGCCTGCGTTATCGTTGTTTTTAGCTTTCTGCTCTAATGGATGCTCCGGGCGTAAGCCATAACCAATATCATCGTTGCCTTTTCTAAAGTTAACGTGCTTCGCTACGAAGTCTTTGTTAATTTTATTGTTTTGAATAATGTAATTCGCAATGGCATTGGCAATGATCAAGTCAGTTTGTGGTTTAAACACCATCGGGATGTCGGCTAAATCAAAACTGCGATGTTTAAAGGTAGACATTACCGCCACTTTGACATGCGGGTGCGATAAACGTCGATCTGTGAGGCGAGTCCATAAAATGGGGTGCATTTCGGCCATGTTTGAGCCCCAAAGTACGAACGCATCGGCATGCTCTAAATCATCGTAGCAGCCCATAGGCTCGTCAATACCAAAGGTACGCATAAAGCCCGCAACGGCCGACGCCATACAGTGACGCGCGTTAGGGTCAATATTGTTAGAACGGAAGCCCGCCTTCATTAACTTTGAGGCCGCATAGCCTTCCCATACGGTCCATTGACCCGAGCCGAACATGCCAATGGCTTCTGGTCCTTTTTCTTTCAGCGTTTTTTTCCATTTTTCGGCCATAATGTCGAAGGCTTCATCCCAAGACACCGGGGTGAATTCACCGTTTTTATCGTACGTACCATTTTTTTTGCGTAACAATGGCTGCGTTAAGCGGTCTTTGCCGTACATGATTTTTGCTAAAAAATAGCCTTTGATGCAGTTTAGGCCACGATTAACTTCGGCCAGTTGATCGCCATGAGTTGCAACCACCTTGCCGTTCTTGGTACCAACAGAAACGGTGCAACCTGTGCCGCAAAAACGACAAGGCGCTTTATCCCAATGAATTTTATTGTCTGCGCTGCTGGTAATCATGTTGCTTGCTTGGGTGGGCAGTGAAATGCCAGCCACAGATGCCGCCGCCGCAGCGGCTTGCGCTTTCACTACATCTCTTCTTGTTAACTTCATGTTATCTCCTGCTTTAAGCTTGCGATGACGTTATTTGTGATTCATTAGCTTGCTCGCTGTGCTGCCTGACCAATGATGACAATTCTATTTCTTCTTCGAGTGATTCCGCTGTCTCAGTATGATGCGCCACCATCGATGCACTGAGCACACCCTCTAACTCTTGAATTTGTTCAATACGCTGCATGACTTTTTTTGCACTGGACGCGCTGATTAAAATCACTTCTTTTCCCAGACCGTCATTTGCAACTCGCTCTACGCCAGGAATGGCTTCCATGGCTAGGTTAATCGTCGTGAGCCGCTCTGGACGAGCATGAATGATGACGCTGACAATGTGCTCTTCATCATTCCAGCTTTGTATTGTGACGGCGTTTTTCATGGCGCTTTCCTTTCAATTAATTTGGGTCTACTGAAATACTGTTGCTTGGACAAACCGATACGCATTCGCCGCACCCGGTACACTGATCAACCACAATGCGAGGCACCGGGGTTTTGTTTTCCCAGCTAAAAAGAATGGCTTCGGGTTCGCAGCTGTCTTTGCAGCTTTGACAGGTCACTCCTTTTTGCGCCAAACAACTTTCATCTATTCTTGCGATGCCTGCAGGCATACTTTGCTCGTTTACTGATAAAGCCACGGTTGGACACGACTCTAAACAGGCTTGGCAGCCGATACAGCCACGCAAGCGAAAGTCTAAACTGGGGAAGCCTCCATCCCCTTTTGCAATCACTTGCTCTGGGCAAGCCTTAATACAATCGCCACACCGTGTACAAGCTTCGAGGAACAGCGCTTCATCTATGGCTCCAGGGGGTCTTAATGCTTTTTCCACCAAGGACGTTGAACATTGACCACGCAATAAATTGCGCCGGCTGGTCACTCGTTCATTCATCGCCATTAAAAGGTGTGTGAACCAAATAACAGTTGGGACATCCAGATGATGAACCCATAGCCGCCGACAATGGCGACCGTCAATAAAGGAAACAAAATGACGGTGATGAATAGAAAAGCATTGCGCTCTTTTTGCTTTTGTTTAACAAGATCCGACATAGTTATGGCTCCTAAAGAAAATAGTGTCGCTTTTCGATAGGGCTATCTTAGAAGAGTATGAAATAATCCTCGTACCTCCTATGAGGTACCTTTCTTGTCCCGTGTCAAGAAAGCATGAATTACCACTTTGTTAGTAGCTATTATCCGTAATACATTAGAGTACAGAGACAATTAGCCCATAAAGGGCACAAAGGTAACCATGATTAAACTAGCCATCATTGATGACCATCCGATTGTGCGACGAGGCTTAATGGATGTGTTCGCCCAAGATACAGCCATCACTATTGTGGCTAATATTGGCGATGCTTCTTTTGCGATTGCAAAAATGGAAGAAACTGAACCAGATATTGTGTTATTGAATTTGCACATGCCTGGTCAAGGTGGCATAGCGCTATTGCGCCAGTTAAAATCGAGCGGTTGTGTTGCGCGTATTGTTGTTTTTTCATCATCCAACTCGAACAATGATATTCATCAAGCCATTCGCGCTGGTGCGGATGGCTATCTACTAAAAGACATTGAGCCTGATTTACTTGTTGCTTCAGTAAAGCGTTGCATGACGGGTGAACCTGTCTTTAGTGATTCCATTAAAGCGTCTGTATTACAAGCAAACCAAAGTAAAGCGCCGGAAGGTCGGCACCCTGTTATATCTGAATTGACCGATCGAGAGCTCGATGTTTTGCACCTAATTGCAGAAGGGTTAACTAATAAGGACATCGGCAATCGTCTTGCGATTGCCGAGGGGACTGTTAAAGTACACGTAAAGCGCTTGCTGGCAAAACTCAATTTAAGATCCCGTGTAGAAGCCGCTATTTTTGCACTGGAACATACCGAAAATATTTAAGGATACCTATGGGCTGTTGTGATCAACCAGGCTTAATGCCATTAGATGAGGGACTGTCTCTACTCCTAGAATTGGTGAGCGCCAATCAACATACCGAATTTGTCGATCTACAATCGTCTCTACACCGAGTCTGCGCAACGGAAGTTCGCTCTCATTGCAATGCACCGAGTTTTGATAATTCTGCAATGGATGGCTATGCCGTATCGAGCCAACATTTCCGTCTAAATCAACCGATGGAGGTGCAAGGAAAATCATTTGCTGGGCTGCCATTTAAAAGCGAGTTTGAGCCGACTAAAGCAATTCGAATTATGACCGGGGCGGCCGTTCCACAAGGTGCTGATGCTGTCATTATGCAAGAAAATGCCACGGTTAATCACGATGGTTCCGTACAGTTTTCGCAAGCGCCCAGCGCAGGTCAAAACATTCGCTGCATTGGTGAAGATATTGAGCATGACCAAATCATCGTTGCGCCGTTGACCCATTTGAAGCCACCACACATTGCCTTAATGGCCAGCGCAGGCGTTGATCGCGTCTCAGTATTTACCAAAACTAAAGTCGGAATTATTTCAACCGGCAGCGAACTAAAAAACCCTGGGCAACCGCTTAAATTTGGCGAAATATACAACTCAAACGGCCCGTCTATTAAAGCCATGTTGTCGCACCTAGACGTCGACATTATTGACTACGGCATGATAGAGGACGACCTTGAGCAAATAAAGCAAGCCTTTGCCATTGCCGATGCCGAGTGTGATTTTGTCATTACCTCTGGCGGCGTCAGTGTAGGCGAAGCGGACTACATTAAAGACGTGTTAGAGCAAATGGGTCGTGTTGATTTTTGGAAGCTTGCTATTAAACCAGGTAAGCCCTTTGCCTTTGGTCAGCTGCCAAATAGCTATTTTATTGGCTTGCCAGGCAACCCAGTCTCAGCCGCTGTGACCTTCCATATTTTAGGTGCGCAAGCTATTAGGCAGCATCAAAACATTGGCTATAAGCCTATGAAGGTTCTACCGGCTATTGCCGCCAATAGCTTTAAAAAAGCGCCTGGCCGTATGGATTTTCAACGGGGTATTTGGTCTGTCGGTGAAGAAGGAGTTGAAGTGAAAACAGCGACCGTTGCCCAAGGATCACATATTTTATCTTCGATGGCCGATGCAAATTGCTACATTGCGCTTGAACAAGATAGAGGCTCAGTCAATGCGGGGGAAGTTGTCAACCTTTGGCTGTTTGATGAAGTGATGAGTTAGCCAAGAATCTACTATTTAAAGCGCCCCTTTAGGCGCTTCACTCCGACATTGGCTAACTGAATTTTTACTGCTTTACTTTAGAGTGTGTAACTCATTAGAGCCTAACTGAGCATGTCGTCACTCGACTCTTCGCAAACAAACAGCGCCATTACTGCGCTCAATTTTAATATTGACCAAAACACCGGCCTTATATCCATTAAGCTCGCGAGTGAACACCCTGCGCCTTCTACTATTACAACCGAACACGTACTCGACGCGCTTAAACGCTTAGGAGTGGCTCATTGGGACATTCAGCTTCCGCTCATAGATAAATTTCTTGCCAATATTCAGCAAGGTGCGTTGGATAGCGTTGACATTGGTTATCGACGTGACGCTTCTTTTAGCATCACCATTTCCCCTGACAAAATGAAAGCCACTGCACACATGACACCGGCTATGGGTGGTGAGCCAGCCTCTTCCGAACAATTGTTCACGGCCTTAACCCAACAAGGTGTGGCTAAAAAAAGAATTATCTTACCTGCGTTAAAGCAAGCCGTCTCGGCTTTGGAAAGCACTGAATTCGATGTTGCGCTTGGGTTGGCACCTCAGCGTGGACAGGATACTCAATTTATAGAGCGAGTGTCTGATGCCTCTTGTGAACTGACCGATCCTAACAGTGACGATGCTATCGATTTTTTAGCGGGTCGCATTTATTCAACTGTGCTTAAAGGAACACCGTTGCTTGAGAGAATAGCGGCGCTGCCTGGAAAAGTCGGTCAAGATATTTTCGGCAACATAGTACAGCCTGAACATGGCGTTGATTTACCTTTTGACACGCCTTTTGAAGGCGCAAGCATTGCTCCTGATAACCCCAATATGGTGATAGCCGATATAGACGGTCACCCCGTTTATTCCCCAGGTAAAGTCAATGTAGAGCCCACGCTTCGGTTTGAAAATGTTGACTTATCAACTGGGCACGTTTCCTTTAATGGGTCTGTTGAGATTACCGGCGATGTATTACCTGGCTTACACGTAGAGGCCAGTGGCGACATTTTTGTTAGAGGCACGGTTGAACGAGCGGTATTAAAATCCGGGGCTAACATCACCGTGCAAGGAGGGGTTATAGGAGAGAGCCCTCACGATGCCAACCCAAAACAGGAAGACGCTACGAGTAAAGCTGACGAAAAAGAATCAAATAGTGACTACGCAGGTATTGTTACCGCCGTGGGTGAATTAACACTAAAATACGCCAGCGAGGTAAAATTAACGGCTAATAATATTCACGCTAAAGAGTATGTGTTTAATAGCCTTGTCAACGTTCAACAAGGTCTCTACATTGGTCAAAGTGGAGGACATGGTCAATTAGCCGGTGGTAACATACAGGCAGGCCATTGCATAATTGCCAAAGAGATCGGTAGCCCTGCGTATCAAAAGACGACCCTTCACATTGTGCAAAGCGACCCGCAACAGAATGTTAAAAAATTACTGTTCTTACAAGAAAAACGAACAGAGCAGTTGCTTCGTTTACATCAACTGCTCGATGCGTTGCCGCCCGATCAGGTAGCGTTGCTTAACTCTTCTGCACATAAAAAATCTTTGAAAATTACTGAAGCGTTGGCCGATCTTAATTTTATGCTCACCGATATTAAGCAACGTTTAGCGAATGCTGAACAGGCCCGTTACAGCGAACAGCCCCCTTTCGTTCAAGCGACTCAGCGCTGCTACCCAAATTGTTATGTCTCAATAAACCATGCACCATTGGTCACTGATAAAGAGCTAAAAGCTTGCACTTTTGCTCGTAAAGGCCAAAGCATTACCATAACCCTTTAACTATTTTTTTAGGATGCCTTATTTATGCACGTTAGCCAGATAATGACCCGGGATGTAATTACCGTTGGTGCCGACAGCACCTTTATGTCGATGCAGCAGATTTTTGAGCGTGAGGCGTTTCATCATTTATTGGTTGAAGATAATGGACTACTGATCGGTGTAATTTCTGATCGGGATATTATGGGTAACATTACCAATCAGCTGCGTAAAAATAAGCTCAGAATACCGCAAGTGGTTACCGCGGCCGACGTGATGACGAAAAAAGTCATCACCGTCGATTCAGAAACCCCGATTCAAACCGCCTCTATTTTACTGCTCGAAAACAATATCAGTTGCTTGCCCGTGGTCGATGCGGAGTACATGATCGAAGGCATTCTTTCTTGGAAAGATATTCTGCATTACTACATTTATAACACGTAAAGCGCGACGCTTAAGTAATGACCCATAGCTCCGGCCAATACAAATAAATGCCATATAGCATGGTTGTATGGAATACGTTTGTTAACGTAAAAAACAACGCCTAAGGTGTAGGCTACGCCACCAGCCACTAACAGCACCAAGCCTCCTGTGGCTAAATTTGCCATGAGCGGTTTTATGGCAATGATAACGGTCCAGCCCATTAACAAATATAACCCTACCATTAGGCCTTTGATGTGCCGCGCCGAGGTAAATTGCAACACGGTTCCAACCAGCGTTAGCCCCCAGACAATTCCAAAAATAGTCCAACCCCATGCACCGGATAAGGTGATTAAAGTATATGGAGTATAGCTACCTGCTATGAGGTACAAAATCGCTAGGTGGTCTAGCTGTCTAAATAACGCCCTTCTACTAGGCTGTTGAGCCGCATGGTAAAGCGTTGACGATAAAAACATAAAAATAAGGGTTGCGCCGTATATGGTGGCACTGGCTACATACATAACTTCTCGTACAGACAATGCTTGAAGCATCATCCAAACAGACGCGCAAATAGCGCATAACAAGCCAATGGCATGCGTTATGGTGTTGGCCTGCTCTTCGCGAGTACTGTAAACGGGAAGTTGAGTTGACATTCTTGATTCTCACTGCAAATAATATACAACTGTATATTTATTAAATTAAATTGCAAGTTTTTTAACCAATGAGAGTTTCTCGCTAGCAAAAACAAACGAATCAACTATACTGTATATCCATACAGTAAATTGCCGTTTGTACTATGAATCTAATCTCGCTATTGGCTGAACAGGGCCATATTTGGACGCATCGCAACCGTAGTAAAACAGTCGTTCAAGGCCTAAATACAGGCTATGCAGAGCTCAATAATGAGCTGCCTGGGCAAGGCTGGCCTGTGTCTGCAGTCACCGAAGTACTATACCCAAAGCAAGGCATGGGTGAGCTGCGTTTATTATTACCCGCTTTGGCCCAGCTTAGCCATGCAGATACCCGTTGGCAGCTCTGGTTAAACGCGCCCTATTTACCCTGCGGGCCTGCATTACAACATTGGCAGCTGAATACTCAGCGTTTGCTGTTAGCTAATGCTTCTCGTGCCGCCGATTTATGCCACTGTGTCGAAAAGAGCTTACAAAGTGGAGGATGCCAAGCAGCCGTTGTTTGGGTGGAGAAACTCGATAAAGCCTTAATGCGCCGTATCCAGTTAGCGGCCGAGCAATCGGCAACACCTGTGTTTCTATTGAGACCTGAAAAGTGTTTAAGCCAACCCAGTGTGGCGGCCTTGCGCATTAAACTTAACTCCGCCTCCTCGATCGATATTGTCAAACGCCGTGCCGGTTGGCCACTTGCCAACCTCGCCATTAACCTCCCCTTGCACCTTGGTGTACATTAAAAGTGCTGTGGTTGCATATTCACTTCCCGCAACTGGCGTTAGAGGCTCAGTTCTTAGCCGACCCACGCGCTCTGCCTCAACTGTTATTGGCGCCAGCACTGCAAACGATTGTGCAATGTAATGACATGGCTCGGGAACAAGGTGTACAGGTAGGCATGAATAAGAAGACCGCATTCTGCCTACTGACCGATTGTGCGATGGCCAATTATGATGCCGCCATTGAAGCCGATGCGCTAAACAAGCTGGCACTGCTTTGTTATCGCCACGCAGCACAAATTACCTTAGTACCGCCCGACGGCCTGCTGCTTGAAGTCGGTTCTATGCTCTCTATTTTTAATGGCATCGAAGCTTACTGGCAACATCTGCAACAAAGATTGCAACAAAGTCACTTTCGTTTTCAAATGAGCATGGGTCATACCCCAAAAGCGGCTCAGCTGTTAGCACAAGCGGGCATCGCCTGTTACACAGAAAACACCGAAACCTTTGTCCAGGCTTTACATCAACTCTCGGTAGAACAGCTCGGGCTCCCCCACAAAACCGTGCAAAAACTATTGGCGATGGGCATTAGAGAGTACGGCAAGCTTAAGCAAATGCCACGTAAGGAACTGGGGTATCGATTTGGATTAGATTTAGTAGAGCACCTGTACCAGTTAGAGCGAAGTAATCAACCTTCGACTCAATTTCAATTACCGGCGAGCTTTCTACAGACCATACATTTAACCTATGAAGCCGAACAGGCAAAAGGCTTACTTTTTCCTCTGCGGCGGTGCTTAGAACAACTGGAAACCTACTTACGAAACCGCCAGTTGTTGTGTGAAAAAATACTGATTAAGCTGACGCATCGCGATGGCCGTGCCAGTGTATTGGCTGTACCTTCGGTACGCGGCAGTTACTTACAAGCCGATTGGTTACTGCTCTTACAAACACAACTCGATCACACCCAACTGGTCGCCCCAGTAGTATCCGTGTCGTTACGCGCTAAAGATTTTTTACCTTTTAAAGATGCACCAAAAGATTTGCTGGGCAACCGCCCGGGGCAAGCCGATGCTGATTTGATGCAGTCTATTTTGATCGCTCGACTGGGTACAGAGAATGTACATACTCTGGCGGTTGAAGCCGACCCTAGACCAGAGGTGTCCACTTACGTCATAGACTCGCGCCAACAGCAGCACAGCTTATTCCCTAAACAGTGGCCCACTTTTTTGCTGCCTCAAGCCAAACCCATACGCATCGACCGCTACCATATTATCAGTGGTCCTGAACGCATTGAAGGCGGTTGGTGGGATGCCGCTCCCACCCGTCGAGATTACTATGTTGCAACGTTGAATCATCAAACTCATTGGATTTATCGGCGTGATGACGGCCAATGGTTCTTGCAAGGCGTATTTGCTTAGTCAATGACAGGTTCATCTAGCTGCATAAACCAAACCTCTTTCACAAAGAGCGCAAAAACAGTTGGCAAAATAATGACTAACGCCGCGGCAAGTAACACCCAACGAAACCCCATCGATTCATAAAAAATACCCGCAAGAATAATACCGATAGGTGCTAAACATACGGATCCAATATAATCATAAGCACACACCCTAGAGAGCAAATGCGGTTTGATTTTGGTTTGCAACGTGGTCATCCATAACACACCAAACAACTGCCAGCCAATGCCCTCAAGCACCGCAATCAACATTAGGCCGTAAAGCGGTAAAGGGAACGCCAACGCAATCGGCAGCAAGCCAGGAACAAGCACACAAAATGTTGCAAATCGCATGGGATAACGCACATTTAATCGAAATCCAATTAACCCTCCTATTAAGGTGCCGACACCAATCGCACTGACAACCAACCCCCAGTCTTCAGCGCCCTTTAATTGATCAAGTGCTACCGCAGGTCCGATTAAACCAATGATGGCTTCATTGGCAGCAACCACAAACGCAAACTGTACCACAATGACCCATACCCACTTATGCGCGATAAATTCGCCCCACCCTAACTTGAGATCGAGCAAAATAGACTCTGATTCGCTCTTAATTTGTTGCTTCGGTTTAACCAAATATACCAACAGCGCCGAGACACCAAACGACAATGCATCTAAAAAGATCGTCCAACCCGCACCCACGACAGAAACTAAGACTCCACCCAAAGCGGCACCGAGAATAAGCGCTAAATTACGAGCGGTACCCAACAGGGCATTGATCGATTGAAGATCTTCTTTATCCACTAGTTGAATAATAAAACCGGAAGCGGCAGGCGCATTAAAAGCAATGGCAATGCCGTTTAGCAACATTAATCCCGTTAATAATGGCACTGTGGCTTGTTCGGACAAAAACAAATAAGCCATTGCTAACTGAATAAGTAGCGCGGCGCTGTCGGCACTGATGATCACTTTTTGTCGAGAGGATCTATCGGCTATCACTCCACCAAGCAACAACACCGCAATACTAGCGATAACGGGCGCGGCGATCACAATGGCCGAATCTTTTGTAGAGCCGGTGAGTTCCAGAACGCCAAATGCCATGGCAATCGGCGCCATGGCTGTGCCCATAAACGTGACAAAATAAGCCACAAAGACATAACGAATATTTTTATCTTGCAACAAGTTACGAATTGATTTTTTTTGTTCGGTCGCCAAAGGAGTGCCTTATTGGGAGGACAATAGAAAGCTGACTATAGTAGCACTGTAAAATCTCTATTGATAAGCTCAAATTTGCATGAAAAAACCTTGACCTTCTTGTAGCTCAAAGCTTCAGACTTCCTTAAATCTTAAAAATACTAGGTGTTAAAATGCATGATCACCCTAACGGCCATCACCACGATCACCATCATCCTGTGCCCGATTCTGGGTCGGCTATTGCTTGGGCATTTTTTTTAAACTTTGGTTTTACCCTGATTGAATTTATCGGCGGCTACCTCACCAACAGTACCGCTATTATGGCTGACGCCATTCATGACTTAGGTGACAGCCTCGCAATTGGGTTAACCTGGATATTAAATAAAGTCAGCAAAAAGCCTCAAAATGAGGTGTACTCTTTTGGTTATAGGCGCTTTACCTTACTCGGCTCAATCATCAATGGCATTATTCTTATTGTTGGGTCTATATGGATACTCACTGAAAGTATCCCCAGACTGCTCAACCCAGAAATGCCTGTAGTAGAAGGCATGATCGGCTTGGCAATTTTAGGCACACTGGTCAATGGCTTTGCCGCTTACAAACTCAGTGGTGGCAAAACGCTAGCGGACCGTATGCTCAATTTACACCTGCTTGAAGATGTTCTGGGTTGGGTCGCCGTATTGGTGGTTGCGATTATTCTCTACTTTTTCGACTGGCCTATTCTTGATCCGATTTTATCGATTGGCTTCACGCTGTTTATTTTACTGAATGTCACGAAAACGCTCTACAAAACGATCCGGGTTTTCCTACAAGCCACACCCAGTGCCGATGACTATCGAGCTCTTAAAGAAGCATTAAAAGCTCTGCCCAATATTGAGGATGTGCACCACCTTCATATTTGGTCCTTAGATGGTGCACGCAATGTGCTCTCTGCGCATGTCGTCATTAATGCCAGTATTGGTACCGAACGGCAGCAAAGGTTAAAAGACTCAATTCAGCAATGTATTTCAGATTATGACTTCGAACACACCACCATTGAGCTCGAATTTGCAGAACAAGGCTGCCGTGATAGCACCTAAATAGCAGCGAGTAACAATTAAAAACAACTCCACTGGTCATTCGGCTGGTATTCATGCACCAGAACAATATACTGTATATAAATACAGTATATTGTTCACTGCCATGACCACGAAACCACCACCAGACTTTGCTGAACTGCATTGTTTAACCAACTTTAGCTTCTTACGAGCCGCTTCGCACCCAGAGGAGCAAATACAGCGTGCCGCTGAGCTAGGTTACACCGCACTGGCTATAACCGATGAGTGCTCTGTTGCGGGTGTTGTTAGAGCTTGGCGGCAACGCAGGCAAGAAGGTTTAAACATTAAGCTCATCGTTGGCTCTGAGTTTTATATCGATGGCCATAACCTAGTGCTATTGGCGAAAAACGCCCTTGGCTATCGACAACTGTGCCAACTTATTACTCGGGCGCGAAGACGCAGTGAAAAAGGTGAGTACCAACTGTACCTGAAAGACTTATCAGCTAAGCAGTTGTCGGACTGCTTGTGTCTGTATGCGCTGCCACGCCGAAACTCTGATAACTCAACTTTAATGCACCTTAAAGCTCATTTCGACAGCCGCTTATGGTTATTGGCCGAAAACAACCTTGATAACGGGGCCGACACCTACATGGCGCGAATCAAAATGGAGGCGGCCCTACATCGGCTGCCTATTGTCGCAAGCAGTCATCCAATCATGCACATTCCCACTCGCAAACTATTGCACGATTGTTTAACCGCTATCAAAGAGAATAAAGCCATTGAGCACGTGCGGTACTTACTCAAGCCGAATGCCGAGAATCATTTGCGATCGAAAAAAAAGCTCAACCGTATTTACCCCGAAGCCTGGCTCAATGAATCATTAATTATTGCCAATGCATGTAGTTTTGAACTCGATTCCATTTGTTATAACTACCCAAAAGACACTCTACCTGGGCAATACAGTGCCGAAGCTTACTTGGCGCTGCTAGTGAAGCAAGGGGTCAAAAAACGTTTTGGTAACAATGCCAGCGAAGAGATACTGACAACCATTGAAAAAGAGCTGGCATTAATAAAACAAAAAAAATACGAACACTATTTTTTAACCGTTTATGACATCGTCCGCTTTGCCAAAAGCCAAGGTATTTTGTGCCAAGGTCGTGGCAGCGCGGCGAATTCAATCGTTTGCTACTGCTTAGGTATAACCGAGGTAAACCCACAAGAAGCCTCGCTATTATTTGAACGCTTTATTTCAGAAAGCCGTAACGACCCGCCCGATATTGATGTCGATTTTGAGCACGAACGGCGTGAAGAAGTTATCCAATACTTGTACCAAAAATATGGCCGTAAACGTGCTGCGCTTGCCGCAACCGTCATTACCTATCGGCGAAAAAGTGCTATGCGTGATGTCGCTAAAGCATTGGGCATGAACATAGAGCAGCTCGACCAAAAAATTGCCAACTATGGCTGGCGCTATCGTGGCTCTAATTGGATCGACCAAATCGTCAATGATGGTTTGGGGTTATCTTCGTTTCAACTCGAAACGTTCAAATATTTATTATCTGAAATTACCGGCTTTCCACGCCATCTATCACAACATGTCGGCGGTTTTATTTTAACCGAAGGATTTGTTAGCGATTTAGTGCCAATAGAGAATGCCTCCATGAAAGACCGTACGGTTATTCAATGGGATAAAGATGATTTAGAAGCGTTGAACTTAATGAAGGTTGATATTCTTGCGCTTGGCATGCTTAGCGCCATTCGGAAAACGTTCGACATTATACGCAACGTTTATAAACAACCGGTACGCATACAAGACATTTCCCGTGATGACCCTGATGTTTTCAATATGATTCAAAAAGCCGATACCGTCGGTGTGTTTCAAATAGAATCTCGCGCACAAATGAATATGCTGCCGCGCTTAAAACCCGCCTGCTATTACGATTTAGTGATTCAAGTAGCCATTGTTCGCCCCGGCCCTATTCATGGCGATATGGTGCACCCCTTTCTAAAGCGCCGAATGGGCATAGAGCCGGTTGAATACCCCAAACCAGAACTCAAACCGGTTTTAGAGCGCACTTTGGGCATCCCTATTTTCCAAGAGCAAATCATTAAGCTGGCCATGATTGCGGCCGATTTTAGCGCCGATGAAGCCAACGATTTACGTAAGTCGATGGCCAGTTGGAAAAAGAGCGGCCACATCAGCGCCTTACGCGGTAAGCTCACCGAGAAAATGCTCAACAATGGTTACCCAGAAGCCTACGTAGAGCGAATTAACCGGCAAATAGAAGGCTTTGGTGAATACGGGTTCCCGGAATCTCACGCTGCGGGCTTTGCTTTAATCGCTTATATTTCTTGCTGGTTAAAGTACCACTATCCGGCCGCATTTTGCTGCGCGCTGCTGAACAGTTTACCAATGGGGTTTTATTCGGCGTCACAGCTGGTTCAGGATGCTAAACGACATCAAGTGAACATATTGCCGATAAATATTAATCACAGTGAATGGGATAGCCATATAGAAAGTAGTGCTCATGGTTATTCACTACGTTTAGGGTTACGCCGAGTAAAAGGGTTATCCGAACAAGCAGGGCTCAACTTATTATTATACCGCCCGGAACAGGGCTTCCAAAGTGTCAGCCAACTTGAGCAAGTTCCCGGTTTAAATGCAGGTGACTTAGATGCACTTGCCAGTGCGGATGCTTTAGCCGACATAGCGGGTCATCGCTTTCAAGCTCGTTGGAAAACGGCGGCGTTATCAATGCAACAAGACTTATTGTTAGATGCTTTTAACGAAGACGATACCGAATTAGAAGCACCCGATGATTTTGAAAACATTGTCGAAGACCATAATGCGACAGGCTTATCTTTGCGCAAGCATGTACTTAAACTGTTGCGAGAAAAACAGCTGCTACCTCCTACGCCCACCGCGGATCAACTGCTAACTTTAGCCTTAGAGCAGCAACGTAAACGTGATAAAAACCGAACCGACAAAATCACACAGCCTATTGTCGTCAGTGGCCTCATAACTAACCGACAGATGCCTAAAACAGCCACCGGCGTTACCTTTGTTACGCTCGAAGACCATACTGGCAATATGAATATTATTGTGTGGTTGGCCGTAGCGCAAAAGTATTTGAAAACACTAAACACTGAAAAGTTAGTAATCATCAAAGGGCTATTAGAAAAATCACCCGACAGTGACGTAGTGCATATAATTGCACAAGACATAAAGGGCTATAGTCATGTCTTGGGTGACATGACTATGCAATCAAGAAACTACCATTAACGTTAAGCTTTCTTACAAAAAGCAGCGACAAGAACAACGCGAGTACCGTTTACTCTACCCTCAAGGTGCTTAGGATTGTCGGTCAAAGAAATACCACGCACCATAGTGCCTCGCTTAGCCGTAAAACCCGCCCCTTTCACATCTAAATCTTTTATCAACGTTACGGTATCCCCACCAGCTAATACAGCTCCATTCGCATCGAGGGTGGGTTCGGCATCGTCATCGGGTAATCCGGCTTTTGCCCAAGCCAGTACATCGTCTTCTAAGTACAACATATCGAGCGCATTGGTAGCGTAAGACTCACTCGACAATTGCGTCAGTAAACGCCAGGACAGCACTTGCACTGCTGGAATAGGTGCCCACATGGCATCGTTCAAACAAGTAAAATGATGCGGGTCTAACGCTTCGTTACCTGAAGCTTGTAAATGACAAACCGCGCATAAAAACACATGACTATCAGCGCCTATGTTGGAGCTGCCATCGACTTCGAATGCTTTTAAAGCGTCTGAAGCTTTACACAATTCACAAGTATTACCACTACGCTCAATTAATAACTGCTCTACAGACATCACAATACTCGAAAACTAAATTTAGCGCCTATTATAGCGAAAAAAACCCGTAAAAACTGAACCAAAACACGGAAGGACAAAAACAACACAAAAAAAAGGAGCGCTGCGAGAACAGCACTCCTGATACTTATAAAATAGAATTCTAGAACGGCAATGGCATAGGCTGGCCGTTCAGTTTTGCGGCACCATTTTCAAAGCTTGCCGACATAACATAATTTTCGCCCTCTTCCATCAATGCGCCCATCATCATTAAAGAAAATACCTGCTCGGATACTTCCGGCATGTTGGCTATGTCTTTATGTATGAGTAAATCGGCTTGAGCGACTACAGTCGGGATAAGCCCCATTAACGAAAATGGATTACCTAGATCAGCAATTTCATTTTGAGGCAGCGAAGCCATAAAACTCATTTTTGCGGTTTTACCATCCACTTTAGCGCTGAACTCAGGGATTCCAATACTGAAGCCGTCTTGCAAAACCACGTTCGCCATACGAATCACTTCAGGGCTAGGCTCAAGGGAGCCGGCGGCGCTCATTGCATTCAATTCTTGGCTAAGGTCAGTGAAGTTATTAATTTCAAAGCCCGACATATTCATCGAAAAAACAAGGTCATTTAACGTAAATACATTGCCATCGGCATTAAAAGAAACACTTTCAGTATCCCAACGGAAATCACCTTTATAGCGATCACTCACTAAATCGCCATTAGACACCATGCTAAAAGGCCCCATCTGGAAGTTTGCGCTATCGTAGCCATCATCCATCACAAAACTTGCTCCACCACCTGTCACCGTTTGTTTCCCAACAAAGGTGCTTCCTTGGTGATACTTGCCATCGGCCATTATTTTCATTGGCTGCCAATTGAAATTCATTTCTTGGTATTCATCCACTGATACAAGAGTAAAGCCATTCCAATTAGAGGTTAACTCAATATTGCCACTCGCATTTCCAGTGGCTTGAATGGTCCAAGGTGTGAACACGACGTTGACATCACCAAGCGTCTCATTCACTGAAAAAGAGGCTAAATTAGACTGATAAGAGCCCATCATACTGACACTGGTATGCCCTGCTAACATTGGACTGTTAACAAAGTTAGTGGAAAGGAAGGCAGCCGCTTGCTCGTCATTAACGAGTTCGATAAGAGTTGGATCTAAGGTTAAGGCATGCTCAATAGAAGTGCCCCAAGGTCTTTTTTGAATATCATTGTTTAGCAAAACATAAACCGAATCGCCTTCCAGTTCCATCCCGACCTTTAAAACTAATTGTCGATCGGTAAAGGAGCTACTGTCACTCACAACACTCAACGTCATAGGTGCCGGTATCTGGCTTTCGAGTTGGCTAATAGCATTATCTATTTGACCATCCACTAAATACATTGCGCCAGCGCCTGCAGCTCCGATAGCTACGACAACAGCGGTTGAAATGAGTAGGGCTTTTTTCATTATTATTCCTTTAATCCTTAGGGAGTTATTTGGCGATCAATTTACCCATGATGAGCAACTGAAAAAGCCGCATAATAGCGGCTTTTATAAAGTCAGTGTAAAATTTACGCTGAAAAATTGACGCAGTTCACCATTTTAGACTGAATATCTTGCTTTAAGTGCCTCGAATGTGGCACGCACACCCATTGCCTCACCACCTTTTGGCCGTCCCGGGCGCGCTCGATCATTCCAAGCACCTACATCAACATGTACCCAGGGTGTATCTTCTACAAAGTGCTGTAAATACAAGGCTGCTGTAATGGAACCACCAAATGGCGTTGGCGAACAGTTCACTAGATCAGAGATACTCCCTTTGAGGTAATCTGCATAGGGTTGGTGCAAAGGCATGCGCCAAATAGCATCTTCGTAGGTACTTCCCGCTTTCACTAACTGATCAGCAAATTCATCATCGGTGGAATAGAACCCAGGGACTTCAAGCCCCAAGGCAACACGAGCAGCTCCAGTCAATGTTGCAAAGTCTACGATTAAATCTGGATTTTCACGGCTCGCTTCGGCTAACGCATCACACAACACTAATCGACCTTCAGCATCGGTGTTATCAATTTCTACGGTTAACCCTTTTCGAGTCTTTATAACGTCGCCCGGCCGGAAGGCATCTCCATTCACGGCATTTTCCACTGCAGGTATCAAGACGCGCAAACGAACAGGAAGCTTAAAAGACATAATAAGAGCAGCTAGCCCTAGCACATGAGCTGCACCACCCATGTCCTTTTTCATGAGTCGCATGCCAGCGGCTGGTTTAAGATCAAGCCCACCACTATCAAAACATACGCCTTTACCTACTAGGGTTAATAAAGGTGCATCTTCTTTTCCCCAACGTAAATCTAACAACCGAGGGGCATGGCTCGAAGCACGCCCTACCATATGAATAGTGGGGTAATTCTGCTCTAGGAGCTCGTCTCCAACCCACTCACTGAAATCACCAGAGAACTGTGCCGCTAAGGCTTGCATCGCCTCAGATAGATGCTCTGGCATCATGTCACCGGCTGGAGTGTTGACTAAATCGCGAGTCAATGTAACGGCATTTGCCGTGTTGAGTGCATTATCCACAACCGACTGACTGGAAACATTCAGTTTGGCGCGATCTTGAGTTTGCTTATAGCGATCAAACTGATATTGGCCTAACAACCAGCCTACGCAAAGTGCTTCTTGCTGCTCAACGGTTAAGTCAGCACTTAAACAAAACTCTTTCTTAGGCAATTCAACGGCCACGGAAGATAATGACCAAATAGAATGGACATCACTGGCAACGACTAAAACGGACTCAATGTCACCTTCGCTATTAGGAATTGAAATGTGACCTGGCGTTGAAAAGTCATTATTGGTCAACCATTGTTGAGTCGGTTTAGCTTGTACTTGTAACCATGAATCGAACTGACTTTGAGCGATGAGTACTATTGGAATACCGGACTGACCATGTTGTATTGTCATTGTGAAGCCTGCTTTAAAAAGTGATGATCGTAGTTTACCAAGGATAAACGATTGAGGTGAAATTGACGGCCTTTTCTGTGGAGCAATCTGTGTAAATATGCTGAAACATAAAGCCTAGGCTCTTCATGTCGACTATTCAAATTCAAACCCACATGCCCAACAACCAAAAACTGGCCATGCCTATAATTACGGTTAATAACATAGGCATGCCTATCAGCCCCATGATTAAACAAAGCACCGCAGCAAGTACACTTGGTTGTAGAAAACTGCCATTACTGGCCACTGGGTTTAAAATTGGTTCTGCAATTAATGCAGACAATACAGCAGCCGGTACGCAATTTAATATGCGCAGAGCAGAAGGCGGCAAAGTTAATCTGGGCATCAACACCGGCGCAATGCGTGCACCCCAAGTAACGACCACCATGCCTAAAATCATTAAAATAAGTGAAATCACGAATCATCCTCCGAATCTGGAATTCTAGAGGCAATGATAGCTGCGAAAAGCACCGAAACTATAATGCCCAACTTGTTCGGAATATCTTTAAATATCCATGCAAATACAAAGGCAATAAGGGCACTCGCTATATTTCGCCTTCGCTTTAACATTGGCGTCATCATTGCTATAAAGGCTGTAACCATGGCAAATTCGAGCCCCATGGATTCGACACCACTTAAGGAAGTGCCCGCCCATAAACCTACCCATGTACAAATTTGCCAATTTAAATACATAAAAGCGGCCGAACCCGCGTAATAGGAAAAACTCTGCGATGGCTCAAGCCCGGATAAATGCTTTTGGTTGAAAGTCACAAAGGTTTCGTCGGTTAAGAAAAAACTTGCCCCTACTTTTTGCTTTTTGGACCAATGCTTCGTAGGAATCAACATGGCGAATGCATACAGTAAATGCCTTAAATTAACCACGAAAGTAGTCAATACAATAAGAGCCGCTGGTGTACCAACGGCCATTAACCCCATTGCTACGTATTGCGCGCTGCCTGCAAAAACGAAAGCAGAAATAGCGATTGCAACCCAACTAGCAATTCCGTTAGTAGGGGCTAACATGCCAAACAATAACCCAAACGGAATTGCCGCAACAACCATAGGTAATGAGTCGATAGCGCCTTTTAAAAAGCCACGACGAAAAGTATTCGACTTGCTCAAGAAAAGTGAGCCTTTTTCGCGGCTAACGTTTCTTTCCAATCACGTATAGCTTCTGTTTCTGAAGGGGATTGGCATTGCTGCCCAAAAGACTCAAAGACAGCATCGTAAGGCAGTACTTTACCTTTCTGGAGAATCGCCATTCTGGCGTGACCAACAGCAAAAAGCTTTCCTTTACTGTAAAAGCGCTGTTCAAAATAACCATATTTTTCATCCCAGCTCATCAGCTCTACTTCCAGTTTCACTTTGCTAAAGGGCGTAAACTCACGAATATACGTCAATTCTTGGGCATTTAGGACTGCGCGGTAACCACCCTTAAAAAAGCGCCACAAAAAACCGTTGTTTCGCAGCCAGCCCATTCGACCTAGATCGCCAAACGAAAAGTATCGTGCGGCTGTTAGATGAATATTGACATCCATATCGTGGGGCCAAACTCGGAAATTGGTTTCCACCGTTGCCAGAGGATCAAATTTTGGCTTGGTTATGATTGATTTAAGAGAGAATAAGAACAGACGACCATATAGATTCATTGTGATACCAAAGGATATAAAACTTCGTCATTGTAACCCGTAAGAAGGGTAATCAGTCCAGTCCATTCTAAATCTAGAGCCCTATCACCACTGTCGATTATTAATGGTCGACCCTCTAATGATCTTAATTTTGCCTTGGTGCCAATCACAATTACATTTGCCTTACCGACTGTTTTTAACACTTTGGGGCTAAATTGATGGTTTCCACGCCCAAAAATATGACCTTGCCCACCAATAATACTGATGACAAGTTTCACCTTGTGGGTTTTTAGTATTGCTAATATATCTTGCTCAGTACAATCGGCTTTTAAGAGTGTTCTATTTAATACAGCATCTACCCCAAGCAGAGTATTGCTTACACCAACTTGTTGCATCAAAAAGTCGATCGTTTTTCCACTGCCCATTAAATAAACGACTTCTGATTCGCTGGTTTCATCTAACCATTCAGCAATATCGTTTAATACTAGGTCTTCTTGCTCGATCCCACCCACTTTAACATGTTGCATAAATTGCGCGCTGACCGGCACCTTCATCTCGCCGTAGTATTTTGAGGCCACTCGATTCTCTCTGAAGGCATCTTCATCAATGTCTCGAACTTCTTCTAAGCGTAAATCCGTTAAATGACCTTGAACTAGCCCAGCCATCACCTCGCCCGCGGCATGCGGTGTTACAGCGAAAACACCAGAGTGAATTTTCACTCCAGCTGGAATACCAATAACTGGTATGTGATCTTGAACAACCGAACACACATCACGCGCGGTTCCATCACCGCCGGCAAAGACAATAATATCGACGCCACAGCTAACAAGCCACGCCACTATATTTCGAGTATCTTGAGATTCGGTTTGATCGGGAAGTTCCTCAGGATATAAAGACAAGGGCTCTATATCGTACTGCTTAAGAATAGAGCCTCCAAGGTCACCTTGAGCGCTGAACCAGCTATGGGTTTGATGATTACTCTGTGCTAAAAATGTCTCGATCATAACACTGGCTTTTGCCATCGCTTTTTGAGTTGCACCGAGCTTAATGGCTTGCTCTCGAATGGTTTTTCCATCGCTGCCTTTTAACGCAACCGAACCACCGATACCGGACCAAGGGTTCACAATGAAACCTATTTTCATACCTATACAAACCTTACTTTGTTCTACTTTATAATGACGAGAACGCCCAATGGCTAGCCGACAGCCCCTCTAATTGAAACTGCGCTACATGCTCTACCTCACTTAAGTGGTGAGTCACCATAATAATGGTCGCACCTTGTTCTCGTTGCAACTCCAGCACCCATTTCAATCCATCTTGTCGCAATTCTGGGTCTAGCGATGCAAAGGGCTCATCAAGCAATAACACCGGCTTATTTTGAAGAAATACACGAGCAAGAGCAACGCGCTGCTGCTGCCCGCCAGATAAGCTAGAGGCTCGTTTAGAAAGCTGGTCTAATATGCCAAAGCGTCTGGCCGCACTTTCCAGTAGTTGATACTGCTCGCTTTTCAACTTGCCATTGGCGCTTAGCCCAAAAGATAAATTTCGTTCCACGCTCAAATGATCAAAAACATTATCTTTTTGGAACAACATCCCAAAAGGTTGCAAGCCGGTTGCTTCAATATTGCACTCCTTGCCCTTCCATCTTACGGTGCCAGTCTGCCGACGTTGCATTCCGATTAAAGATTTTAAAAGAGTAGATTTTCCTATACCACTGGAACCAGTCACGGCTAAAAAGCTTCCTTCGGGTAACTTAAAATTCCAACGAAAGCCCAAATTAGCGAGAGTAACTTGAAGGTTTTCAACGTCTAGCATGTTTTTCCTCACTGAACCATTCACCAAACATCAATATGGCTAAGCTTATGAACAGTAACAAGGCCGATAATTGAGAGGCAAAAACCATTTGATAACTTCCCATTGCCTGATAAATCAATATCGGCAAGGTAATAAATTGTGCCGACCCGACAAGCGCTGCGACGCCAAGATCTCCAACACTTAATACCATTGAAAGCGCAAAAGCCCACGGCAAACTTGATTTTAGAATGGGCCAATAAATATATTTGACGACGGTCACTTCTGAGAGCGAAAGAGTGCGAACTAGAGGCTGATAACGCTCCTTAGCGATTCGAAAACGTGAGTGGATTGGATTCGAAATAAACGGCAACGCCATCAGTGCATTCATCCATATGATCAATGGCCAAGTTATGTCATAGGCCACACCAAACTTCATAGCCAACAGAAATAAACCCGTCAATATAACCATAGTGGGTATCAACAAAACACCGAAATCCAACACTCGGTTCACTTTCGTATCTTGGCTTTCGCAACGAGCTAATGCAAGCACGACGGCCGCCACCGCACTTAGAAAGGCGATAACGAGGCTATTTGAAATGGCGGCTAAAAGTTGATTAGGCCATTCAAATGGCTGACTAACAGAATGTAAAGCTAGGCTAACCAGGGGAGCACCCAACACAATGGCAAGGAAGCCTAAGGCAATGCATTGCACCATATTTGGCCAGTCCGCGGCTGATGGCTCAGAGCGAGAAAATTCAAAACTAAATTCTTTTCGGCGACCTAATGTAAGCATCATGATAACGGCAAAAACACCATGCACCAATGCATAAATTGCGGCACCTTTAGGGTCAAAATCAAATTTCAACGCTTGATAGATTGCCACTTCCAAATTGGTATTGGCAGGTCCTCCGCCTAAGGTAAGTACAATAGTAAAACTACTAAAGCAAAATAAAAACACGATTACAAACACAGGTTTTAAGGCCGACAAGATAACTGGCCACTGCAATACTTTAAACTGTTGAAACGGGCTCATACCAATGCTTTGCGCAAGCAGCTTGTGCTCAAGGGATATACGATCCAAACGTTGCCAAAATATTCTTAACGCATAAGGTAAATTTAGCATTACATGTGCCAATACAATGCCGACAATACTGAATATAGGTACCCAATTGCCATAAAATGAAATAACCGATAACACAATTGTCAGTACTGGCATAATAAAAAATAGGTTTAATAAAGCTTTGATGATCCAATTAAAACGAAACGTTTTTGAAGAAAGGATTAACGCAAAAGGGATGGCAAATAAGACAGAAATAAAGGCTGATAAAAAGGCTTGAACGAGTGAAAATTGAATAATACGTAGCATCCAAGCATCAAAATATGAAGCTAAAGGATAGCCTTGACCAGGGTGTAAAAATAGCCCTATACAGGCAAAGACCAGAGTAGCCAGCATCAACCACATGGCTACTCGGTTGGCGTTCAAAAGAAAGCGATTACTGACTCGCGGCATTACGCCACTCTTTAACCCAATCTCTTCGATTAGCTAACACTTCTTCACTGCTAAAGTACAAAGAAGACGGGCTAAATAACTGATCAAATGCTTCTGGTTTCTCTGCACTTTCTAGCACTGGCCACATCCAGTTTGTTCCTGCAAAAACATCTTGCGCTGGTTTTGTCACTAGAAAACTCAAAAACTCACGCGCCAGCTCTATATTTGCACTGGATTCTAACGCCGCCGCTACTTCAATTTGCGTGTAGTGACCTTCTGAGAACTGTGCGGCCTGATACTTGTCCGTATCATCCCAAGTCATGTGGTATGCGGGTGACGTGACATAACTTAACACCATGTCACTTTGCCCTTCTAAAAACAACGCATAGGCTTCACTCCAGCCTGGAGTAACGGTCACCGCTTTCGCCTGCAGTTGTTGCCATGCTTCATTGGCTTTCTCACCATAAACCGATTTCATCCAGAGCATCAAGCCTTGACCAGGAGTACTTATTCGAGGGTCTTGATAAATAATACTTACTTTGCTTTCTTCTACCAGTTCCTTAAGTGAGCTCGGTACGTTTTTAAGCTTAGTTTGATCATAAACAAACGCAAAATGCCCGTAATCATAAGGTACAAATTTTGAGTCGCTCCACTCATAAGGCAAGCTTAATTTTGAAAGATCAACTCCAGAATCTGCAATTAAACCTAAGGCTTTAGCTTCGGCTACCAAGGCATCATCTATGCCCAAAATTATATCGGCCTGGCTTTGCTTCCCTTCAAGCTTTAAGCGATTTAGCAATGCAACACCATCTTCTAAGCCAACAAAGTCAACATTGCAATTGCACTGGGCTTCAAAGGCTTTTTCTAATGCTGGACCTGGGCCCCATTCACTGGTAAATGACTCATAGGTATATACAGTCAAATTACTTTCAGTTGAAAACACTGAAGCACTGGCTGCTAATACTAAGCTTGAAAATAATGTGGTTTTATTCATGTATTCGTAATCCTGTATCAATAATCATTGACACCAGCGTATCTAAGAATAGATGAGGGAGAGTTGCACAGACGATTTCATTAATTGAAGTCTTTGCTCCCTACGCCAGTACAAACTGGTTCAGGTTCAACGGGTTTTTCTCAGCACATTGCAATTGATTTGCTTGGCACCCCGGCAAGAACGAGGCATAGTTTACAGACTTTTTAATGAAAACCTAGAGCCATTGATGTTACTGGATCATATTTTAAGAGAATTAACAGACCTATTCACTGAGAACGTCAGTATAAAGCGCCTAGAAAGCAGTTTAACAAATCGCCTATATCAACTTGAATCGCCAAATGGGCTATTTGCTGTAAGGATTAACTCATCTAAAGCCAAAAACCTAGGTATTGATAGAGATCGAGAAATTGCTATTTTACAACACTTACAAAGTGTTTCTTGGTGCTTGCACCCTGAATTGGCCACTGCAGATTACCTTGTTACACCTTGGGTATCAGCTTTACCCCTCTCTGTTGAGAACGACGTTGACTGTTTATTAAATCTTTTAAAACAAGTTCATCACTGTGATATTACGGCATTAACCGCTCCCCCCTTAGATATCACATTACAAATAGCGCGCTTGCAAAAACAGTCTACGGCCTTGTCAAACGAATTTTCGTCGACTTTAAAGGACTATACTCAAGCTTATCAATTGCCTGAAACATTGGTCCTTTGTCATCACGACTGGCATGTTGGGAACCTATATAAAAACAACACTGGCCTACTTCTGAACGATTGGGAATATGCGGCTCCAGGAGACCCATTAGTCGACATTGCCTGCTTTATTCTAGGATTTAACTTAGATTTAGAGCAAAGATCTTATTGCCTTAACAAGCTTGGTATATCTTATGAACAACTCCAACCTTTGCTTCCACTTGTCGAAGCGATGTCTATACTCTGGTACCAAGTAAGGTTTCCAAAAAATAGTACAGTTCAAAAACAGCAAGAATTCGTTAATAAATGGACAATAGCCTAAAGCTGGGGGTTTAATATGTGTGGATATATTTATAACGTTACAGATTACCCACTTTTATTGCCCCTTTTTGAAATAGCTGGTTACCAGCCTGACGAAATTTCTGACGTTATTCGCCACCCGCATCTTCGCCCTACCGATAAAGTTCTGACCATGGTGCCTTCTAAAGCTGGTCCAAAATTAATGGGCTCTACTTGGTGGCTAGCGACACACCCCGATGGTTCGGTTAATTCAAAAATCACAAGCTTTAATTCTAAAAGCAGCAAGGTGGGTAAATCACCACTTCATGTACAAAAACCACGCAGTGTTAAGAGTATTGTTATCGGCTCTGGTTTTTGCGAGTGGCAGCCTATTTATAAGGGCGAGCTAAAATATTCAGATTGCATAAGTATGGGCTTAGACTCAAAAAAAATGCAACCGACTCGAAAAGTGCAACACTTAATTGAGCCTGCGACAGAGGGGCTGATGCTTTTTGGCGCAGTCTCAAAATTAAGACTTGATCAACACGGAAACCCTCAAGTAAACACTTCTATTATTACTTTACCACCTCATAATGAATTTTTAGACATCCATGCAAAATCATTTCCGCTTATTCTAAGACCCAGTGAAATACTCGACTGGATCGATCCGAATAAGCCCTTTTCTGACTTTGAACCCTTATTAACCATGGATGCTTGTCGAGATACCTTTCGTGTATCCAAAGTCTCATCCGATCTTACTGACAAAGTACCAGTACAGACATTGGGACTTACTTCTAATAAATATTAAGGCGCGTTATTAAACTTTCGGTGACTAAATTGGCAGTGACTTTGTTGTCATGTATGGTATCGGGAATAACTGATTCAATCTGTTTAGGAAAGCTATGTTAGATTCACCTACCACTCGGTTTTTAATCTCCTGCGCGTCTATCGTCATTATCATTGCGGGCGTTAAAATCGCACAACCCATCATAGTTCCAGTTTTAATTGCCTTCTTCTTGGCATTGCTTACTAACCCTGGCGTAGCTTTATTAAGGCGCTTGCGCGTACCTTTGGGGCTATCTATCACCTTAATGGTCGGACTAGTTTTTACCTTTTTCTACGGCGTTGGCTCTATAGTTGCTGCGTCGAGCGGTGATTTCATCAATAACTTTCCGACCTATACTGTTCAGGTTGAAAAGTGGCTAACCACCTTACGAGAATCAGCGCCATGGATCACCAATGATGTTCAGCAATACATTGAAGAGCTACGACCTACAGAAAGGCTGCTAAGTTTTGCTGGTACATTGTTCTCAAGCATTGGTAGTTTTCTCACGGCCATCGTTTTAGTTTTATTTACCCTTATCTTTTCACTTTATGAAGCACAAAGTGCTGCCAAAAAAGTTACTTTCGCCCTAGGCGATGATTTAACCATTAATTATGTAAAACGTTTTTCTAAACTTGTTCAGCGCTACCTGTTAATCAAAACGTTAATAAGTATTGCTACCGGTTTAATCGTCGGAATATTCCTGTGGTTATTAGGCGTTGATTACCCGGTTATTTGGGGAACGTTAGCGTTTCTAATGAATTTCGTCCCCAACATTGGTTCTATGCTCGCCGCCATTCCACCAGTCTTACTCGCCAGCATCCAGCTAGGACTACCTGGGTTTTTAATCTCCTTAACAGGCTTTGTCGGAATCAACATGGTCATTGGCAACTTCATTGAGCCAAAATTAATGGGCCGTACCCTAGATATATCCCCTCTAATTGTATTTCTCTCACTAGTCTTTTGGGGTTGGATACTAGGGCCCGTAGGCATGCTACTAGCAATTCCTCTAACAGTAGTTATTAAGATTGGCCTAGAAATCCATCCTGACACTCAATGGGCAGCAAAACTCCTAAGCCAATAGATCTGTGGGTGTGTAACCAAAAGGGTTACCTCAGGTGCCATTGGTCGGCTTTTGAATACTGCGGCTTGGTGTTTTCGGAGGCGGTGGTCGGCTTGAATAACTACTGCGTTTCCTATGGTGCCAGTGGTCGGCCTTTGAGTTCTGCTGCTTGTTGCTTTCGGAGGCGGTGGTCGCCTTGAAGGTGTGGATGGCTTGAGCGGTCGCTGTTCGCGCATCCTGCGCCGCTTAGCTTCGCCATCCATGGCTCAGATACCCACTCAACCCACCCACACCCTCAAGGCTTAATAGGTTGCCACTTTCATATCCAATGTTGCGTAGGAAATGAGATGGACCCGTCCCACTTGTGCCATGATTAAGTTGCAAAACTCTAATCAGGTACGGCATCCAGCAGGAGGATCCATCATGCAAAATACTAACATTATCGGTCTTGATTTGGCGAAGTCTGTTTTTCAATTGTCTGTGTTAGATCATCGCGGCAATGAGATTAAAAAGAAGCAGCTCAAGCGTGCTCAAGTGTTGCCTTTTCTTGCGAAGCAGCCAACATCTGTCGTCGCTATGGAAGCTTGCAGCGGATCCCATTACTGGGCTAGGCAGTTGGCTAAGCTCGGTCACACCGTTAAAGTTATACACCCTCGTTACGTTAAACCCTTCGTTCAGGTGAACAAAAATGACACCAGGGATGCTCTTGGCATCGCTGAAGCAGCGAGTCGACCAACCATGCCGACCGTTGCTGTAAAAAATGTTGAGCAACAAGATCTTCAGGCGTTGCATCGTGTTCGGGAGCGTATAGTGAAAGAGCGTGTTGCCGTAGGCAATGAGCTCCGAGGTCTGTTGGCTGAATATGGAGTCATTCTTCCTAAGGGTGCAAATGCTATCCGTGAGCAGGTGTTATTGGTGTTAGAGGATGGAACGAATGAGCTCAGCGTTCGAGGTCGGCGAATGATAGCCGACCTCAGGCAGCAGTGGTTGCAACGCGAACAGCAAGAGCAGCAATACGCCAAAGAAATCGCGCAGATCGCCAACTCAAATGAAACCTGTAAGCGTCTTCAAAGCATACCGGGTATCGGTCCAATCATCTCAACGCTTCTCTACAGTCACATTGGCAAGGCTGCATCGTTTGCCAGTGGTCGCCATGTCAGTGCTTCACTGGGGTTGGTTCCCAGACAGCACTCCAGCGGAGGGAAAGATGTCTTGCTTGGCATTAGTAAACAAGGCAATAAACAGATCCGTAAGATGCTGGTGCATGGCGCGAGGTCGGCTTATAAATCCTTGCAGCGGCAGGAAAAAGACAGTGCTCTAAAGCAATGGGTGATGAAGCACGAAGGGAAAAAGCATCCCAATGTCATCATCGTGGCACTCGCGAATAAGCTCGCCAGAATCAGTTGGGCACTGATGAAAAATGGTTCGGTATACCACTCTTAAGTCAAAAGAGAAAAAGAACCAGCAAGGTAAGTTAGAAGTTATAAATCAGATTAACCTAGAGGTTGCGCAGACCCTTAAGACACAAAAGATAAGATCGACTTACTGAACCCTTGAGAGCGCTTTGGCTCAAAGAAGCCGCGTAGGAGATCAGGACAGTAAGAGCACAACTCATAATGGCTCAGGACAGAAGGCGACGGCCGTCCTAAATAAGAAGCCGAATATAAGCGTGCAATCTCAATCTAATGTAAAATAAGTGGCTTGCAACAACGGACGGGTCCATATAAGCGATCGAAGCCTGCGGAGACGCGATGTTTTAAGGTGGTACAAATCAACAGTTTCACCAACGGTTTTTGTCTCACTTGAAGCTTGCAGCTATAAACTTGAAGCTCAAAAAATCATCTCTCCACTACGCTCCGAAGATTCCTACAAGTTATTTGGTGCATATACCTTGTTTCTCAGCTGACCCAAGCCGTGGTGGCTGTGTGGTTGACCTCGGGTATGTGAGCCATGGATGGCGAACTTAAGCGTACAAGGACGTATTCACCGCGACCGAGGGCAGCCATTCAGCCACCGCGGTGCAGCATGCCAATGAACACCATCTTTTGACCTTACCCCCAGCTCGAAGCCAGCAGCCCAGAACTTTTCAAACGCACAGCAAAAAGCCCGTTAGGATATCCTAACGGGCTTTTCTTATTTGGCCGGGCTGCGGGCAGACTTGACGATGGTCCGGCCCTGAGCCTAGCTCAGTGCGTTCTTCACTAGCGTCCTACCGTTAAGGTAGGCCACTTTGGCTTCGCCAACCGTTCATCACCCTACTCGAGAGTAGGTCTCTATTTTCGAATGCCATAAACCAAAAAACCCAGCACTAGGCTGGGTTCTTGGGTTTATTTGGCGCTTGACGATGACCTACTCTCACATGGGGAAACCCCACACTACCATCGGCGATACGTCGTTTCACTGCTGAGTTCGGTATGGGATCAGGTGGTTCCAACGCTCTATGGTCGTCAAGCAAACTGGTTGTGTAACTCGTGGTGGTATATGCGCTACCACGCTTTACGCAATTGGGTACTAGAACAGCTCTCTCTTTCTTAGCCGAGGCTGAGAAAGTTCTTATATATTCAGATGTATTCAAACGTTAGCTATCAACAATCAAAACTCTTTTGGCGTTATATGGCCAAGCCGCACGGGCAATTAGTACAGGTTAGCTCAACGCCTCACAACGCTTACACACCCTGCCTATCAACCAGTTAGTCTTACTGGGCCCTTCAGGAGACTTAAAGTCTCAGGGAAAACTTATCTTGAAGGGGGCTTCCCGCTTAGATGCTTTCAGCGGTTATCCCGTCCGAACGTAGCTACCGGGCAATGCCATTGGCATGACAACCCGAACACCAGCGGTTCGTCCACTCCGGTCCTCTCGTACTAGGAGCAGCTCTTCTCAATTTTCCAACGTCCACGGCAGATAGGGACCGAACTGTCTCACGACGTTCTAAACCCAGCTCGCGTACCACTTTAAATGGCGAACAGCCATACCCTTGGGACCGGCTTCAGCCCCAGGATGTGATGAGCCGACATCGAGGTGCCAAACACCGCCGTCGATGTGAACTCTTGGGCGGTATCAGCCTGTTATCCCCGGAGTACCTTTTATCCGTTGAGCGATGGCCCTTCCATACAGAACCACCGGATCACTATGACCTACTTTCGTACCTGCTCGACCTGTCCGTCTCGCAGTCAAGCGCGCTTTTGCCATTATACTAACCGCATGATTTCCGACCATGCTTAGCGCACCTTCGTACTCCTCCGTTACTCTTTGGGAGGAGACCGCCCCAGTCAAACTACCCACCACACACGGTCCGCAACCTCGTTTCGAGGCCTGCGTTAGAACCTCAAATGTATCAGGGTGGTATTTCAAGGTTGGCTCCACAACAACTAGCGTCGCTGCTTCAAAGCCTCCCACCTATCCTACACAAATACATTCAAAGTCCAGTGTGAAGCTATAGTAAAGGTTCACGGGGTCTTTCCGTCTAGCCGCGGATACACTGCATCTTAACAGCGATTTCAATTTCACTGAGTCTCGGGTGGAGACAGCGCCCCCATCGTTACACCATTCGTGCAGGTCGGAACTTACCCGACAAGGAATTTCGCTACCTTAGGACCGTTATAGTTACGGCCGCCGTTTACCGGGGCTTCGATCAAGAGCTTCGCTTACGCTAACCCCATCAATTAACCTTCCGGCACCGGGCAGGTGTCACACCCTATACGTCCACTTTCGTGTTTGCAGAGTGCTGTGTTTTAAGTAAACAGTCGCAGGGGCCTGGTATCTTCGACTGCCAGTAGCTCAGAGAGTAAATCTCGTCACCGCCAGCAGCGTGCCTTCTCCCGAAGTTACGGCACCATTTTGCCTAGTTCCTTCACCCGAGTTCTCTCAAGCGCCTTGGTATTCTCTACCTGATCACCTGTGTCGGTTTAGAGTACGGTTTCAGTGTAGCTGGAGCTTAGAGGCTTTTCCTGGAAGTATGGCATCAATCACTTCGGTCTCCGTAGAGACACCGTCATCACGTCTCAGCCTTAATGAGTGTCCGGATTTACCTAAACACTCAGCCTACACGCTTGAACCACGACAACCAACGCGTGGATGACCTAGCCTGCTCCGTCCCCCCTTCGCACTACACTCAAGTACGGGAATATTAACCCGTTTCCCATCGACTACGCTTCTCAGCCTCGCCTTAGGGGCCGACTCACCCTGCCCCGATTAACGTTGGACAGGAACCCTTGATCTTTCGGCGTGGGAGTTTTTCACTCCCATTATCGTTACTCATGTCAGCATTCGCACTTCTGATACGTCCAGCAAGCCTCTCGACTCACCTTCATCCGCTTACAGAACGCTCCTCTACCACTCACGCCTAAACGCAAGTCCGTAGCTTCGGTGTTTGGTTTGAGCCCCGTTATATCTTCCGCGCAGGCCGACTCGACTAGTGAGCTATTACGCTTTCTTTAAAGGATGGCTGCTTCTAAGCCAACCTCCTAGCTGTCTGAGCCTTCCCACATCGTTTCCCACTTAACCAAAACTTTGGGACCTTAGCTGACGGTCTGGGTTGTTTCCCTTTCCACGACGGACGTTAGCACCCGCCGTGTGTCTCCCGGATAGTACTCACTGGTATTCGGAGTTTGCAAAGGGTTGGTAAGTCGGGATGACCCCCTAGCCTTAACAGTGCTCTACCCCCAGTGGTATTCATCCGAGGCTCTACCTAAATAGATTTCGAGGAGAACCAGCTATCTCCGAGTTTGATTGGCCTTTCACCCCCAGCCACAGGTCATCCGCTAACTTTTCAACGTTAGTCGGTTCGGTCCTCCAGTTGATGTTACTCAACCTTCAACCTGCCCATGGCTAGATCACTCGGTTTCGGGTCTACACCTTGCGACTGGACGCCCAGTTAAGACTCGGTTTCCCTACGGCTCCCCTATTCGGTTAACCTCGCCACAAAATGTAAGTCGCTGACCCATTATACAAAAGGTACGCAGTCACCCCATCACTAAGTAACCTCCCGCTTATTTAAAAACGGTTGCATTCCCGAGCGTCGCTCGGCAATGTTACTAAGCTTAGCCATCATACTAAACGACCTGCCAAGTCACTTAGTGATGGGGCTCCCACTGCTTGTACGTACACGGTTTCAGGATCTATTTCACTCCCCTCACAGGGGTTCTTTTCGCCTTTCCCTCACGGTACTGGTTCACTATCGGTCAATCAGGAGTATTTAGCCTTGGAGGATGGTCCCCCCATTTTCAGTCAAGATTTCTCGTGTCCCGACCTACTCGATTTCACTGCGGTTAGTTTTCGTGTACGGGGCTATCACCCACTACGGCGCACCTTCCCAGGTGCTTCCACTAACGTCCCCACAGCTTAAGGGCTGCTCCCCGTTCGCTCGCCGCTACTTAGGGAATCTCGGTTGATTTCTTTTCCTCCGGGTACTTAGATGTTTCAGTTCCCGGGTTTGCCTCTCACACCTATGTATTCAGTGTGAGATAACTGTCTTATAACAGCTGGGTTCCCCCATTCGGAAATCGCGGGATATAATGCCTATTTATCGGCTCCCCCGCGCTTATCGCAGATTATCACGTCCTTCATCGCCTCTGATTGCCAAGGCATCCACCGTGTACGCTTAGTCACTTGACCATATAACCCAAAAAAGTTTCTGGCTTGATCAAACCCACCTTAACGTCGTTGTTGTCTTCGTTCACTTAGTTGCATACTGATGTATGCGCCTGCGCTCACTCAGCCAACGCCTAGTTAATGCGCGTTTTCTCGGCGCCAATTCACAAGAGAACTGACGCGTGACTGTTGATACTAGTTTTTACGCTTGAGTTGTTATTAAACGACTCTGTCATCACAACAGACGCTCGCTTAACAACGATATATCTTCATATATAATTTTGAGAACTCTTCTAGATTTTTAAAGAACAATATTTGCATTTTGCAAAGCGAAGTATTTTTGATTAAAACACTTGGCTGTGCAAAACTTAAGATCAGCGAATAGAATTAAGCAAATGAAAATGCTAATTTGCTGGAGACAAGACGGAAACTAAGGAAGCGTAGCTATCTACGCGACGTGCTTTCAACGCCGTATCCAGAAAATTGGTGGAGCTATGCGGGATCGAACCGCAGACCTCCTGCGTGCAAAGCAGGCGCTCTCCCAGCTGAGCTATAGCCCCATTTCCTGGTGTAGCCTTCAATTTCAACGGTTTTAAC